>CAYGNS010000205.1:0-5343 GCA_964351295.1 uncultured Gammaproteobacteria bacterium | reverse complement strand
ATACTGACCTTTGCTATCAGGGGCTTCTTTTTTGCCCACAATGGTGAGCACGCCCTTCTCAACTTGAATATCAAGCGCATCAGAAGTGAAACCAGCTACCGCGAGGGTAATCGCGTAATGGTCGTCTTCGAGCGCTTCAATATTGTAAGGAGGGTAGCCTGCTGACGCTTTTTCAGATTGAAAAGCGGCATCTAATAACGATTCGAAACGGTCGAATCCAACGCTGCTACGGTACAAGGGGGTAAGGTCTATTCTGTTCATTTTAAATCTCCTGTTTATTCTTAAATAAGCAATAAAGTGTTTTAAAACATCAAGTTGCTGGCTATTGTTAGCAAAGTTTCTTGATGATTAATCGGCTCCCAAGGACACCGACATGTTCAATTTGATGGTTATTTTCAGAAGTTCAAGAGAATGCTAGAAAATTTTTCTAATTTTTTTCACTCCGTTCTTACTTACCTATTGTTTGGCTTGGCGTAGGGTAGGCGAGCCAAACTTTGCGTGCGATGGTATTCGTCTAAGCCGGACACACACACCGTGTTTGCGCGCTCAATCGCAACCTTACCATCGGTAGCAATCCATTCTTCAGACTCGATGTGCACTTGCTCTATTTCCCCAATCAGCATAATCGTGTTATTGATGCTCAGCTCCACTTTTTCAACTAACCGTAACCCCATTCGGATTGTGCTCTCGGCCACAAATGGCGCTGGAAAATCCGTATCGAACGGCGTTAGATTTGCCATTTCGAACTCCGATTCGTGCCGGTCGTAGCGCGCCGAAGTGTGGTGGGCTTGCGCGACCAGTTCAGTACTTACCTGATTAAAGGTATAAAACCCGGTTTCCAGAATATTTTCTAATGTGTGTCGCTCTACCGTATGCGGTCTATTGATAAAGGCCATGAGGGCTGGGTCGGCGCCTAGATGAACTACCGACGAGACTATGCACAAATTATTCAATCCTTGTGCATTGCGTGTACCCACTAAGTTCGCGCTTTTAAATCCGCTCAAGGAGTTAATGAAATGTGCACGATAACGTTGCTCCATCTCCTGTATGTTTTGTTTGGTATATTTCATATAGACTCGCGTTTCAGTTTTGCCACACTCGCACAGCATGCTGGTGCACGCGAATGCCTTAATTAAATGGGGTTTGCTTATGGGTTAGGGCTAATTCTATTAATTCTTGGTCGGCGGCGGGGCATTATACCTAACGGCGTAAGTGGCAGTTATTAAACACTCTATGCAACAACACTATGAATAAGGCGCTTGTAATCGGTTCGCGTGGCACGCTTGGGCAAGCGTTAGTGGAACATATGCAGAGTCGCTATGAAGTGCACGAAATAAACCGGGCAACAACTGCTTTTAGCGATGCTGAACTCGCGAGCACAGCACACCGCTTGCAAGCCGACCTTATGGACGATAACCCATTTGCGCTGATTATTTGCACCGTGGGCTTTTTAACTTCCGCCACAATTCAACCCGAAAAAAAAATGAGCGACCTTAACACCGAGTCGTTGATGGAATATTTTGCGGTTAATACCATTATTCCAACCCTGTGCATCAAACATTTCTCCCCCTTATTGCAACGCCAAGGCTCAAGCTGCTTTGCTGTTCTTAGCGCCATGGTAGGCAGTATTGCCGACAATAAGTTAGGGGGCTGGTACGGCTATCGTAGCTCGAAAGCAGCGTTGAACATGATGGTCAAGACGGCGGCGATCGAGCTTGGCAGAACCCGCAAGCAGGCTAGCTTGATCGCCATACACCCAGGCACTACTATTGGTCCACTCACAAAGCCTTTCGCCAAGAATATCGACGCAGCCCGCTACTACGAGCCCCATACCAGCGCGCAACGCATCATCGCGGTGTGCGACTCCGTTACGCCAAATGAATCCGGCGGCTTTTTTAATTGGGATGGCCAGCCATTGCGCTGGTAATTCCAAAACCCACTTTCTTCCTATGCAATATCCTGCACAAGTACAAGCGTGTATTGAGCTCTTAGCTGTTCAGCTTAAGAATCAATCGGTAGCAGATCAACTGCTTTATAAGTACTTTCGCGCACGACGCTATATCGGCTCTAAAGATCGAACCAGCATTACCACTTTGTTTTACTCTATCTTGCGACAGCGCCTCGAACTAGAGCATTACTTGGGTGTGCTAGGCATTGAAGTGCGAGCAGAACACATTGTGGCTCTTGGGTTAAGCCGCGATGGTCAAGCGCCAAGCCGTGTGTTTACGGGCGATCAATACCAACCGGCGTGTTTACCAGATGATGTAGTGGCGCAGATTGAGTCAGCAGATCTGACGCAGATCGAAATACCATTACACGCACAATTAAACGTACCTGAGTGGTTAATGCCCTATTTTCAGGCACGTTTTGGTGACCGAATGAGCCAAGAACTCGCCGCACTCAATCAGCCAGCGCCCGTGGACCTGCGGGTCAACACCTTGTGTGCAACGCGCGATCAGGTATTAAAAGATTTGCAGAACGTAAGAATTGAAGCACAAGCCACTGTGTTTTCACCTGTGGGCATTCGCTTGCAAGAGCGTGCCGCCATTTCCGGCTTAGATTTATTCAAGAAAGGCGCATTTGAGGTACAAGACGAGGGTTCGCAGTTGCTCGCGCAGATCTGTACGGCTAAGCCAGGCCATAAAGTAATCGACTTTTGCGCAGGTGCGGGCGGCAAAGCCCTCGCATTAGCTGCGGCCATGGACAATAAGGGCTCAATCATTGCGTGTGATATTAGCGCGTCGCGATTACAAGAATTGTCCAAACGTGCCAAGCGGGCAGGGGTCTTTAATGTACGTACGTTGGAACTCAATCACGAACACAGCAAATTATTAAAGCGGCATATAAAAACCGCTGACGTGGTGTTGGTGGATGCGCCATGTTCAGGTTCCGGTGCCTGGCGACGCAACCCAGATGCGCGATTCAATTTAAGCGATCAAAGATTACTAGAACTCACGCAACTGCAAGGCCAAATTCTCAGCAGTGCCGCTCGTCTGGTAAAACCCGGGGGGCGTTTAATCTACGCCACTTGCTCACTCTTTACCCAAGAGAACCAAGATCAAATTGACGCTTTTTTAAAAGAAAACAATGACATATATCAATTATCTAATGTGGAATCCACACTTGATGATGCGTCCTATGCTGCCTTATTCCCTGATTCAGGTCAGTATTTAGAGTTGTCACCCGCACGAACAAACACTGACGGCTTTTTTGCCGCCGTACTACTGCGTGCACCGGAACATAACTAGACTCCAACAGAACCTGTAGTTGCACAGACCTTTGCTTATTGTCGAGCGAGTTCACTTATTGTCTTCCTAGAACTGACGATGCATACTGAGCGGACCATCTTTTTTTTCAGGAGTTATACATGAAGCTTTCCGTTTTCGTCCTTGCCATTTTAGTTAGTCTTACTGGCGCGAGTGGAGCCCAGGCAACACAAGCTGTTTCGATCTCCGCTGAATTGGAACAGAAAGTGATCGATTGGCGCCGTGACTTGCATCAGCATCCTGAATTAAGTAACCGAGAGTTCCGTACGGCTAAAGTGATCGCTGAGCATCTGAACAGCCTTGGTTTAGAAGTTCAAACTGGCTTTGCCCACACAGGGGTCGTTGGTGTGTTAAAAGGCGGTAAGCCTGGACCGATTATTGCTTTACGGGCCGACATGGACGCTTTACCTGTTACAGAACAGGCTGATGTTTCGTTTAAATCAAAAGCAATTGGTGAATATCGCGGAAAGGAAGTTGGTGTGATGCACGCCTGCGGGCATGACCTGCATATGGCAATGTTAATGGGAGCCGCGGAGCAGCTGGTAACCATGAAAGAGCAAGTTGCTGGGACCGTTGTGTTCATCTTTCAGCCGGCTGAAGAAGGCGCGCCCGACGATGAGGAAGGTGGGGCTGAATTGATGTTGAAGGAAGGTCTATTCAAGCAATATCAACCTGAAGTCGTTTTTGGCATTCACGTATGGTCGGCCTCCACTGTTGGCCAAATTGCTTATCGTGAAGGACCGCTCATGGCGTCTGCAGATCGTTTTGAAATTACCGTAAAGGGTAAGCAAACGCATGGCTCACGCCCGTGGGGTGGGGTAGATCCGATTGTGGCTGCAGCGCAAATTATTAATAACATGCAGACCATTGTCAGCCGTCAGATCAACATCACCAAAGCGCCTGCCGTGGTTAGTTTCGGCATCGTGGAAGGCGGCGTGCGCAGCAACATCATTCCGGATGAAGTGTATCTGGAGGGCACAATTCGCAATTTTGATATGGATAATCGAGCGCAAATATTTGAGAACTTAAAAACAACCGCTGAAATGACGGCAAAGGCTACCGGTGCCGAGGCTCATGTGTATATTGACGAACAGTATCCGGTTACTATTAATGATGAACAGCTAACAAAGAAAATGTTGCCCACGATGGAACGCGTTGCAGGAAAAGATAAAGTAGCCATCAGTCCATTAGTGACGGGTGCTGAAGATTTTTCTTTTTTCGCGCTAGAAGTCCCAGGGCTCTTCGCTTTCTTAGGCATAACACCCGAAGGACAAGACCCCGAAACAGCCCCCAGCAATCACTCACCGCTTTTTTACGCAGATGAAAAAGCTTTAAAAGTGGGCACCGAGCTGTATGTAAACTGGGTAATGGACTATCCAAATCTATAGACTGGTTGGGCCTCTCGTTCCCATGTTCCAGCGCGGGAACGTGCGCCAATCCATTCGCTCTAGCTGAGGTTAGCTTTAGTAGTAGGTGCGTAATTAGGGACTTACTATTAAGCGTGGTGTTGATCTGCGAATCTACGATGACATATTCAACCCTCACCACCAAACAGCGATTCTGTTTTTATCACGCTCAAGCTCCAGTGTCCGCGGAGACTCCATGGCAGCAAATGCTTCGCATTACAAAGTGTCTGTCAAGGCTCTGCACACGTGGAAGACGCGATTAAACAATATAAAACCGGTGAGGATCTATATAATTTGATTGCAACGGACTTGAAAAGGTTAAGGCGACGTTTGCCTTGTATTATCGAAGAAGGCGCTGCGAAGACGGCTTAGAGTGAGTAACCATTCGCTTACCCCGAAGCATTATCAGAGAAAGGGATTTTTAATGAATGAGCAAGTGGTTGTTTTCGGCGGTATGGGCTTTATCGGTCACCGTATTGCTATCAAATTAGCGCAAGATTATAGAGTTCTTGTTGTCGATTATGCTTGTCTAGACCGAGCAGTTCATCCAGAGATACTTCGTCGTTCCAAAGCTCTTGAGCTGAGTGGTGTCGAAACCCTTCATTTAGATATCAATGACACTGAACGTCTGTCCGCTTCGCTCAAGGGACGCTCCATAAACACTGTATATC
>CAYGNS010000204.1:0-5359 GCA_964351295.1 uncultured Gammaproteobacteria bacterium | reverse complement strand
CGGCCAATTTGGAGCACGAGGCGACTACGTCGAAGATCTCCGAAGATCAATTGTTTTATTTAATGCAGCGTGGCTTGTCGGAAGAGGCGGCGGTATCGATGATCGTGAATGGTTTTTGTAAAGAGGTATTTCGAGAGCTGCCAATGGAATTCGCCGTAGAAGCACAAAAATTACTGGATATATCGTTAGAAGGAGCCGTGGGCTAACCACAGAGAATTTTATGAGCATTTTAAAAGTTACAGACTTACACGCGAGCGTGTTTGGCACGCCTATTCTTAAAGGCATCAGTTTGGACATTAAAGCGGGCGAAGTGCACGCGATTATGGGGCCAAATGGTTCCGGTAAAAGCACCTTAGCCAATGTGGTGGCGGGTAGACCCGGTTATGAGATCACCAGCGGTAGTATCGAATATCAAGGCAAAGATCTTACCGAGCTAGAGCCATCCGAGCGTGCTGCCGAAGGCATATTTTTGGCGTTTCAGTACCCAGTAGAAATTCCTGGGGTTAGCAATATGGCGATGCTTAAAGCGGCGGTTAATTCTATTCGCAAGTATCACGGCCAAGATGAAATGAAAGCGGGTGAGTTTTTAAAACTCATCAAAGAAAAGGCCGAGTTGGTAGAAATGAAACAAGAGTTTCTAAAACGCTCGGTTAATGAAGGCTTTTCTGGTGGCGAGAAAAAGCGTAACGAAATTCTGCAAATGGCCATGCTGGAGCCAACCTTAGCGCTCTTAGACGAGACCGATTCAGGGCTCGATATCGACGCGCTTAAAACCGTTTCGCACGGTGTTAACGCACTTCGTTCACCTAAGCGCGCGATGTTAGTAGTAACGCATTATCAGCGCCTGCTCGACTATATAGTGCCCGACTACGTACACGTTTTGGCTGAAGGCCGCATTGTGAAATCGGGCGACAAGTCGTTGGCTTTGGAATTAGAAGACAAGGGCTATGGCTGGATTCAAGACGAGCTAAAAGCAGCGAGCTAATTATGATCGCACTGGAAAATGCTGCAGAACTAGCAGCCCATTTCGCACAGCACGCGGTAACGGGTAGTGAGCTACCGTGGCTGCAAGCGTCGCGTAACGCCGCGGCCAATCATTACGAGCAAGTAGGTCTGCCGGATATTAAAGACGAAGAATGGCGTTACACCAATCTGCGCCAATTGAAAAACACGCCGTTGCAGACAGTACGCTCGGTCGATCCTACTTCTGCGTCTTCTTTCAACAGCCTTGATTTACCCGCAACGAATAATGCGCGGCTAGTCTTTGTTGATGGCGTGTATGTACCAGAACTATCTACATTGGAGAGTGGAAGTCAGGACTTATCGCAATACCTGATGCCAATGTCGCAGGCGTTGCGCGAAATGCCTGATGCAGTGCAAAGCCATTTGGGCAGTACACTGCCAGCGCTTGCCGAACAGCACGGATTTACGGCACTTAACTCGGCGTTTTTTCACGATGGTTATGTGCTTAATGTACCGCGTGGAACCGTTATTAGCGAGCCAGTGGAAATGCTGTTTGTGGCGGGTCAACATGCGCAACCGGTAATGAGTTATTCGCGCAATCTAGTGGTACTAGGCGCTAATAGCCAATGCACAATTGTAGAGCGTTTTATTGCGAAGCCTGACTCGGTGTATCTCGCGAATGTAGTCACCGAAGTGGTGGCGAACGATAACGCGCACTTAGATCATTACAAGTTACAGCAAGAATCCGACGAAGCGTTTCATGTGGGTGCGGTGTATATGAACCAAGCGGCCAACGCACAGGTCAGTACACACAATGTTACTTTAACTGGGCTTGTTACGCGCAATGACATTGTGAGTAATTTGCAAGGCCAAGGCGCGCACATCGAAATGAATGGCTTAGTGATTGGCCATGGCCGCCAGCACATCGACAGCTTTACACAGATCAATCATTTAGTACCGCACACAACGAGCGACGAGTTTTATAAAACCGTATTGGATGACACCTCGCGCGCCGTTTTCAGGGGCCGCATTGTCGTGGCGCAAGATGCGCAAAAATCTAATGCCGAGCAAACGAATAACAGCTTGTTGTTATCAGCGACAGCCGAGACCGATGCGAAGCCACAGCTCGAAATTTACGCAGACGACGTAAAGTGCTCGCACGGGGCAACGGTCGGACAATTGGATGAAAAGTCGTTGTTCTATTTAAGTTCGCGCGGAATCAACGAAGAGTCTGCCAGAGCACTATTAACGTTTGCGTTTGCTAACGAAGTAGTAGAACGCGTAAAGGTAGTCAGCATTCGCGAGGAGTTAACACAGCTAATTGCAGGCGAACTATTACAGGGCTTAGAAGAGCTTGTATAGGGGTGCGAGTTAACACGCAAACCCATTTTATTTACACACTTAGGAATACATTGCTGACGAGGCGAGCATGACAGCGGCACACAATACTCAGATTAAGGCATTTGATGCGGTTGCGTTAAAGGAGGATTTTCCTGCATTGCAGCAGCAGGTGAGCGGCCATCCCTTGGTGTATTTAGACAATGGCGCCAGCACGCAAAAGCCACAACAAGTAATCGACGCGGTAAAGTATTTTTACGAGCACGACTACTCCAATGTGCATCGCGGCATTCATACCTTAAGCCAACGCGCTACGGATTGCTTTGAAGCAGCCCGCGAAACGGTTAAGCAGTTTATCAACGCGGCCTCTCTTGCTGAAGTAATCTTTACGCGTGGCACTACAGATTCCATAAACTTAGTCGCACAAAGTTATGGCCGCGCGCATTTAAGTGCTGGCGACGAAGTGTTGGTTTCAGCGATGGAGCACCACTCCAATATTGTGCCGTGGCAGTTACTGTCAGAACAAATTGGTGTGATCGTTAAAGTTATTCCCATTAACGAGCGCGGTGAAATTAAGCTCGACGACTATCGAGCGCTGTTAAACAAGCGCACCAAAATTGTGGCGATTACTCAGCTTTCGAATGCGCTGGGCACGATTACGCCGCTTAAAGAAATGATTGATGCTGCCCATGCCGCAGGCGCCGTAGTAGTTGTTGACGGCGCGCAAGCGGTGGCACACACCCACGTAGATGTGCAGGCCTTGGATTGCGACTTTTACGCGTTTTCTGGGCACAAACTTTTTTCGCCTACGGGTACCGGTGTGTTGTATGGCAAGCAAGCATTGTTAGAGGCTATGCCGCCTTATCAGGGCGGTGGCGAAATGATTAAAGTGGTGTCGTTTGCTGGTACGCAGTACAACGAATTGCCGTTTAAATTTGAAGCCGGAACGCCCAATATCGCGGGCGTGATTGGCTTAGCGGCGGGCATCGATTATGTGCGCAATATAGGTATGGATGCGATTGCCGCTTACGAACACGAGTTGCTGGACTACGCCACGCAGAAAATGTTGAGCATTGACGGACTGCGCATTATTGGTACAGCGCGCGAGAAGGCGAGCATCGTGTCGTTTTTAATTGATGGCGTACACGCGTCCGATCTAGGTACATTGCTCGACCACCAAGGCGTGGCCGTACGGGTTGGGCATCATTGCGCAATGCCCGTGATGGAATTTTTTGGAGTAAGCGCCACTACGCGCGCGAGCATGGCGTTTTACAACACGCATGCTGATATTGATACGTTGTATAACGCCACGCTAAAAGCCGTTGAGATGTTGAGGTAAACCATGTCTGAAGCACTGCAAAAAAAATTACCCGAAGAGCTGCATCCCGATATCATCGAGGCTTTAAAGACGGTGTACGATCCGGAGATCCCCGTGAATATTTACGATCTAGGGCTCATCTACAACTTTACAGTTGATGAAGACTATTTTGTGGATGTGTCGATGACCTTAACCGCACCGGGCTGTCCTGTGGCCGAGACCTTTCCAGGTATTGTTGAGAACGCGGTAAAGAGTGTGGTGGGCGTGTCGGATGCACGGGTAGAACTTACGTTTGATCCGCCGTGGACCATGGCCAATATGTCCGACGAAGCTAAGCTGGATTTGGGTTTAATCTAACCACCTACCTGCACTCACACATTCGCCGTTCTCCCACAAGTATGGCGCAGCGTTTAAATTACGCTAGAATGGCGCCTATCTTTACGGGCTAATCCAAAGACAATTGAAGTGGGGGCAGATCATGAGTCTATCTAATAATATGCCATCGGCAGAGAATGCGCATCTGGCCGTGTTCGACTATCGTGGCCTGCGTTTCGCCATGGGTTGCGTGGCACTCAGTTTAAGTTTTCTGGTGGTGTGGATTGCGCAGGAGCCTTTATCATCCATCAGCGTGTCCTACTATACGCCTGCGCGCGATGTGTTCGTGGGTTCTTTGTTTATGGTTGGTACGTTTTTAATTGCGTATAACGGTCACTACCTACACGAAGCCATTCTGAGTAAAATCGCTGGCCTTGCCGCTTTAGTTATTGCGCTTGAGCCGACCTCTTGCTCAATCACGCAAGCCCCCGTTATTTGTGCCAACGTGACCACCAGTGGCCACCCCACCATTCACTCAATTGCTGCGCTCACGCATTTTTCCATTCTTGCGTATTTTTGCTTAATACCCTTTCGCCGCGAACCCCACGCAAGCCCTGCCGGTAAGCGTCGTTGGGTAGTTTACACCCTGTGTGGCTGGGCCATTATTTGGGCGATTGTGGCCGTAGTGCTCAGCGAATTTGGATTGATCCATGTACCCCGCTTGGTATTTTATGCCGAAACATTGGCATTGTGCTCGTTTGGCATCGCGTGGATTTTAGCTGGACATAAACTGCCATTCTTCACTCATCATAGTGAGCGTTGGCATTGGTTTAAGCACCGGGCGCAAGACGAACACTCGACTCCTCAGCCATAGGTGACTTAACTCGCTCTGGCAGATTGAAGAGTGTGGGCGACAGCATGGCTTGCCTCCGCGCTTCAGCACCAAACCTCCAACACAGCGTCAATCTGATCGACCGCCCGCTAGAGGTAATACTGATAGCCTCTAGGCTAGACAAAGCGCTCATCTAGAATGCCGTGGCGACGAAGCCGCTGGGGCCGCTTGCGCTGGCACATCGCTCAATAACCGTGATACAACGGCATCTTATTAACACTATTCCAAGTACAGGCAGATTCTTATGGGTTTTGAGCAAATTGCTATCGCGTTGGGGGATGTCGTTTGGATCTCTCTGGCGTTTGCGTTGGGGCTTGTTGCGCGCCTTGTGGGGCTTCCGCCATTAGTTGGGTTTCTGGTTGCTGGTTTTGTGTTGAATGCGCAGGGAGTAACCACTGGCCAGACACTTGAGAATTTGTCAGATCTTGGCATCACACTTTTATTGTTTACCGTTGGCTTGAAGCTCAAGCTAGGCACACTAGCTAGGCCGCAGGTTTGGGCCGTAACGGGTATACATTCGGCGGTTGTTGTGG
>CAYGNS010000203.1:0-5364 GCA_964351295.1 uncultured Gammaproteobacteria bacterium | reverse complement strand
ATCCCAACCAGGGCGATCACGCCCAATAGACTTTGGAACCCAAAGGGTTGACCACTGAGCGCCAGACCAGGGATCACACCCACAGCGGCCAGCGGAATAGTTGCAAAAATAATGGCAATGCGCCGAAACGAATTAAATTGATAAAGCATAAAGAACGTTAATACGGCCAGCGCTAAAGGTACCGCCGTGGCAATATTGCTATTAGCCTCGCTCGATGCGGCAGCGTCGCCGCCTAGGCTTAAGCCGACTCCCGGTGCGAGTGGCTGCGCCTCGAGCTTAGTAAAAAACTCACCAAGAATCACATTAAACGCCGCACCAGTATCAATTTCGGCCATGACGGCAGCCGTACGCAAGCCATCATGATGGCGAATGTTAGTAGAGGCCCAACGTGTTGTAACGGCCGCCATATTACCTAATGGTACAGCCTTGCCTTGCTCTGCTCCTACTCGGGGAACGGATACGGAATGGTTTAGCACCGCGGCCACCGAAGATTGTTCTCCTGTGTCCGAGCGCACCCGAATACTCACGGGATCTTGCCCATAGCGATATTGGGAGGTTAAAGTCCCGCGGGTGTGTGCGTTTACTGAACGCGCAACGGTGCTTACACTTAAACCTTCGCGCTCTGCCAGTTCCTCGCGTATATCAAGCACAATTTCGGGGGAACCCAAATCCAAATTAGAGCGTAAATCCACTACGCCATCGATACTGGCTAGCAGCGCCCTTACCTGTTGCGTTGCTGCAAAAAGTACGCCTTCATCGGGATGCTGAATACGCAATTCGATTGGCGCGGGCCGCGGAGGTCCTTGACCCAATATTCGCGCAATAAGCGTGGCTTGTGGAAATTGTCGAGTCAATTCGTCTCGTACCCAGCGCGCGACATGCTTATTGTCACGGCCCGATGCGGTATTAACCGTAATTCGGGCCACATGCGATTCGTCTGGTTGCCCCCCAAGATTGTAGTAAAAGCTGAACCCAGTGGCGCCCACTGCGCGATACACACGAACGACGTCGTCTCGCTGTTTCACCAAAGCTTCCACTTCCCGACTAACCTGTTCAGTAACCTGCACCGGCGTACTTTGTGGCATCTGAATTTCAATGACCATTTGATTGCGATCAGTAGAAGGAAAAAACTGTTGCTTGAGGCTTGGCGCCATGCTTAATGAAAACAAGACTGACAAACCAGCAATTAGCAGTACTTTGTAAGGAGCATTGCGTACAGCACGACTACAAAATACAGCGATATCGTTAGTCCACTGAATGGCTAAACCCGCATTGGTCGAGACAACCTGCTTGCTGGCATCGCGCTCAGCCCGTGAGCGTAGCCAATAAAAAGCCAACAAGGGCCAAACGAACACCGAAATAACATAGCTAACGCTCAGCGCGATCACGATCATGGTCGGTATTGCTCGGGTAAAATCACCTACCCCTCCCTCTGCGAGCAACAGAGGGATAAACGCGGCAATAGTCGTGCCAGTAGACGCGAGTAACGGTTTAGCCATTGCTTTAACCGAGTCGCGAATGGCCTCGCCACGCGTTGCGCCCAAACGTAACTGGGTTTCAATGTACTCAATTACAACGATCGCATTGTCGATTAGAATTCCAAGCGAGATCACAATGCCGATAACCGCGATCTGATGAAACACGCCACCGCCGGCGTTATATAAACCAAGGGTGATCAGTGAAACAACGGGCAAGACTGAAGCGACAAGCAAGCCCGTGCGCCAGCCTAATGCGAAGAAGACAACACCCGCGATAATCAGCACGCTCACGAGCAAACTGCCCTGCAAACTGCTGAGTCGTTCACTTACGTAGTCAGGCTGAAAGAAGCTTTCACGCAGCTCCAAAGGCGCAAAATCCGCTGCAACGTCAGCCAGCTTACTACGCAACAAAGTCCCAAATTTAACCACATCGGTTTGTCCGCGCGTTACGATAACGCCGAGCGACACCGTTGGCACACCGTCATCAAAACGCATGCTTGCCAAGGGGGTACGAGGCTCCAACGTGACCTCTGCTATGCTACCGAGAGACACCGATTGACCGTTGCTCAAAGGGATTAGAGTATTTGCGATCTGCTCTACGCTGCGATAGTCAGATTGCGGATTGAATCTAACTGAGCGTTCATCAGCTTGCACCACACCTCCGGAAATAATGGTGTTGCGCGCGGCAATTACTTGTGCGATTAAATCGCGCGACACGCCCAGCTGCTTGATCCTGCCTTGTTCAATTTTAACGACAATCTCTTCTTCGGGTTGACCATCCATTTCTATGCGGGAAACATTGGGCAAGGTCAGCAAAATCTTTTTTAGTTTTTCCGCTGCGTAACGCAATTCGATTAAGTCATCGCTCCCTGTAAGACTGATTACCGCAACAGGCAAGTCGATTTGACGATCATCAAAATCCACCAACGTGACGCCTTGTGGAAATTCGTTGCGCGCCCGTTCGATCGCTCGCTCTACCCTAGCCCATGCGGCGTCCGTATCGTATACCGCGTCCTTAAGCGAGATATTAATAATGGCAATATCATCGCGAGAGTTAGAAGTGTACTCATTTATTTCATCTATCTGTGCCAGCTCTTCTTCCAAAGGAATGGTAATCAGTTGCTCTATTTGAGCCGGCGAACCGCCCGGAAAGATGACCCTAATCATTCCCGCTCGATACGGAAAACTGGGGTCTTCCTGACGCGCCATCGAACTAAACGAGACAATACCCACGGCGATCAAAATGCCGACCAAACTAAAAACAAGGCGGCGATAATGAATCATACTTTCTAAATGAGACATCAAGGCACCTCCACCAGTGCGCCGTCGAACAATTTAGCTACGCCGTCAGTTGCGATCAGGTCGCCGACCTTTAGCCCAATAGTGCGCTCGCTAATCGTTACCATATTGCCATTGATACTGAGCAAATCGACGGGGGTTAGCTGTGCTTTACCATCAACGATCTTATAAATGGCCGCCGCACCATCAGCAACTCGCAAGAGCGCACGTAGCGGTACTTGTAACTGGTCGCTGGTGCGTAGACGAAACTCGACGTCCACCGCGGTATTTGGCGACAGCTCCTGGGCTGGAAGAGCGACCACAATTTGCGGTACCGAGCCCGAGCTCACAAATGGACTCAGATGTTTGATACGACCTAACACTGGCTGCGCAGACGCGTCTAAACTTGAGTAAACCTTTACTGGCTCTTGTTGGGAGATTCGCTCGATAACAAGGGGGCTTACAGCCACTTCAATTTCAATACTAGAAGGATCAGCTAAGCGCATCACAGTCTGTCCCGGTTGCACAAAATCACCCTCCGCAAAATAGTCGGCCGTTATGACACCTGCAAACGGCGCTCGCAGTTGTAATTCTGCGAGCACCTGGGCTTGTCCTTGCGCATTAGCTTTAGCTGCGCGCTCTTGAGCCGCAGCACTATCGACCGTTCGTCGCACCGCCTCGTATTCTTGCTGCGTAACCGCGCTCTGTGTGAAGAGCTCCTCAAAACGCTTGGCATTGGCCTGCGCTTGCACCAAATTGGCTTGGGCAGCGACCCATTGCTGTTTGGCTGCCTGCGCAGCTGGAGCCGCATCGGGATTGTCAATCTCGGCTAGCACAGCCCCCGTTTGAACGGTGGCTCCAATTCGCACATTCTTATTAGTTGCTCGCCAACGCCCTTGAAAGCTCAACGCAGCTTCGCGGCTTGATTGCGTAACCCCAGCCACGCGCAGCGTGTCAGTGCTGCCCACCGTGGCTATTTCCGCAGTGCGTATAGCAATGCGCGCAAGTGGTTCTGCGTCGGCTCCATCAGCACTCGGTTGGCACGCAGAAATCAAGACTAATAGCAGTCCGATTGATATCTGCCGTGCTGCTAAATTGACGTGCTGCATGGATAGTGTATTTATTTGCATAGTAGTCTCTGGGCGGAACGCACCTTGTCATGGGTGATGGGTACAAAAATTGCAGTGGAACGCAACACACCAAATTGATCCTTGGTGTTTGCGGAATTTACACGTATACGCTAATTATCACAATGTAAATTAATGACATTTTGATAATTAATGACAATTTGACAATAATTGTTGCAAAATTCCGTTAAGATTCATGCATGAACACAAAATTAAAGCAAAATAATGCCCGCCAAGGTCACTAAACATCTCATGATGCGCTCACGTAACGATGCTGAAAAGGCATTGCGGCGCGAGCTCATGCTCGATGCGGCACAACGCGTTTTTTTCAAGAAAGGCTTTGAACACACCGTAATGGATGACATCGCCCACGAAGCTGGATTGAGTCGCGGCTTGTTATACGTGTACTTTAAAGACAAAAAGGGTATTTACGATGCCCTGCGAGTACGCGCCACCGAAGCACTGCTTAACCGTATGCGCGACTATGTCGATGCACAAACTTTGGGAATCAACAAGATTCAAGCTTCCGGCCGAGCCTTTTATCATTTCTATCGAGACGACCGACGCTTTTATGATTGTTTAAGCCACAGCATGTCACTGAACAACCAAGGTACATCTAAACGCTTTTATGACCAGACTCCGGAGGGCGAAGCGATTGAAAAAGCCACGATGGAGGTTATGGTGGGCGCAATTCAACAAGGTTGGGAGGATGGCAGCCTCAGTAAAGGGAACTCAGACGATCCACTGGAAATTGCACTCTTTCTGCGTGGCGCTTTGCACGGTATTATCATGCTTCAGAGCGAGCTTGGGTCTGCTTTACTAACGCAACCAGCGATGAATCGCGAAGAGTTCATCGAGCGTGCTGTAGTCAGACTCGCCAGCGTCTTCGCGACCACTCAACCTCACATTGACTAAATTTCAGATTGACTAAGCCTGACACTGGCGCTTGATAGCAAGTGAAATAAGTCCACCGTGCCAAACCCCTCAATCAAACTGCGTTATTCTTTGCAATACTTGAGCTTAAACCAACCTCTATTTAACGAGTAACTTCAATGTCTTTAACCACACCCACTTTGAATAACAAGCGCGTTTTGCTCGGCATTACGGGTGGTATCGCGGCGTACAAGACACCCGACTTAGTGCGTAGATTGGCAGACCTCGGTGCACAAATTCGGATTGTA
The DNA here is from genome assembly GCA_964351295.1 of uncultured Gammaproteobacteria bacterium. GTDB lineage: Bacteria > Pseudomonadota > Gammaproteobacteria > Arenicellales > Arenicellaceae > Arenicella. Next base: position 300 of record CAYGNS010000203.1, on the reverse strand, counting down.
ATGAGTCGTGGCGCAGAGCAATTTGTAACCCCATTGGCGTTACAAGCAGTGAGTGGACGTATGCCTCATAGCGCCGCAATGACGGCAGAGAGCGAGTCGGGCATGGGACACATAGATCTCGCGCGGTGGGCAGACGTAATTTTAATTGCCCCCGCTACCGCGCATTTTATTGCACAACTCAACCAAGGTAGCGGCCATGACTTGCTCACCACGGTCTGTCTCGCAAGCACCGCACCCGTGGTGGTTGCCCCCGCCATGAACCAACAAATGTGGAAAAACGCCACCACCGCGGCCAACGTG
>CAYGNS010000202.1:0-5380 GCA_964351295.1 uncultured Gammaproteobacteria bacterium | reverse complement strand
CCTCAGTCACCGCGGCATCATCACCAACGCCCACCACCACCGAGGGATCTGCGGCACCGAGCTGCGAACAGAAACGCTGAATAAATTCAAACTCTCGCATCCGTTCGTCGAGTCCCGTTGCTTTAAGCAGCGCGTTCTACTTTGGCGAGTTTATCCATAACTCCGTTTACAAATTTATACGAACGCTCCGAGCCGAACACTTTGGCCAATTCGATCATCTCGTTAAGCACCACTTTGGTCGGCACATCGTCTAAAAACCGCAACTCATAAGCACCCAAGCGCAAAATAGCGCGCTCTACCGGATCCAATGATTTAAACGAACGTTCAATAAACGGTTCTAACATCGTTTGTAGCTGTTCAGCATGGCTCGGAACACCCGCGAGGATCATTCTTAAGTAGCGTTTGTCGACATTTTGCATATCGTGTATTTGCACAAAACTGGCCTCTATTTCGTGAGCAGCCTGGCCCGTTAGGTCCCATTGGTATAGGGCTTGAACAGCGGCTTTACGAGCATTATGACGACTAGACATAGGAGTGGTTCAGTTGTGAATCTTGAGAATGATGACGGTTAGGCAAAACAACGGCCAAAGCCCGAAAAACGATGGAATGGGCTTTTGTTAAGCCACAGCGAACGGCGCGCCTCCAGCCGTCGCTTCGGCCGCAACCACAGTGGTAAGCAGCGGCGTAACTATAGACCAATGGGATAATACCAGTAGAGTAAATACAGGGCTAAAATCGCGATGACAGTGAGCGTTGCCACCATGCCGATTTGACGCAGGATCATCCAGCGTTTTGGTTGCAGCATACCTACCACATGCATGATACGGCCCAGCACAAATACGCTCCCAAACAAAAGTACGAGCGTGCTCGACATCGTTAAAGTCTCAACAAACCATAAAAGAATTATGGTAAGGGGCACGTACTCTGCAAAGTTCGCATGTGCACGAATAGCACGTTCTAATGCCACGATGTCGCCGCTCCCGCTTCCCAACCGATGGATCATTCGCAATCGAATTACGGCATAGCTAAGATAGACGTACAGCAGACTCAAAATAGCCGCGAATAATGGGGTCATGAACATTGTATTTTCACCTTATCAGCAACGGGCTACCCAGCAATGGGCAATCGACGGTTTAACTGCATCAACTCTCTCTGAGCCACGCAGGATTATTGCTCTGGAAACGATCCACTATTTCTACACAGACCAGCTTAACAAAGACCAGTTTGGCAAAGTCCGAGGTTACAACGATCGCGGAATCTAAACCGAGGCAAGTATACCAAAGGCATTACACAAACCCTAGGCGTTCGAGCAACGCTTACCGCTTATGCGCACCTACTCTAGCGTGCTGCCAATAGTCGCTCGAGGTAGCGGGCAATAAGATCTACTTCAACGTGTACTTGGTTGCCCACTTGCAAAGCTCCTAAGGTTGTCACCGCAAATGTGTGAGGAATAACATTTACGTCAAAGCGATCATCATCCACTGAATTAACCGTGAGGCTTGTGCCATTCAAGGTGATAGAACCTTTTTGCGCTACGTAGCGTTTAAGTGCTGCGGGCACCTGAAACACCATACGCCAAGAACGAGCATCTTCCTGTAAATCCACGAGCGTTGCTAGCCCATCTACATGGCCAGAAACCAAATGCCCGCCGAGTCGCGTGGTGGGTAAAAGTGCCAATTCGAGGTTCACCCGCTTGCCACTTACCCAATCACCAATCAGCGTATGATTGATCGACTCAACCGACACATCAAAACTGACTTGGTCGGGCGCACGCTCGATCACGGTCAAACATACACCATAAATCGCGATACTATCGCCAAGGGCGATGCTCTGCGTGGCGAACAGGTCCGATTGCACCGTTATTCGCACATCACCGCCAATAGGCTCCGAACGCACCACTGTTCCAATTGCTTCAATAATTCCGGTAAACATAAACTCGCTCAACGATTGTTTAATACAACGGTGGGGACTTTTACCTGACCACCGAGTGTCTTGTAACCCTACTTCTCCTCTTTGACGCTAAGCATCAGAGTAAATTGAAGTCCTGTATTTTTTGCTGACTATACGCGGTTACGGCGTAATCCTTCTCATACCTAACCACCTCGTGGATGTGGAACTCCGGCCGCTGCTTAAAATCCACCGAGGCGCCAAACTCAAACATGGCTTTACCGTCATTGCCGAGGATACTGCCCGCATAAAACAGCACGAGTTCGTCGACCAAACCCGCTTCTACAAACGCGCCACTGAGCGTAGCGCCTGCTTCGATCAACACATGATTATATTGCCAGTGACCTAGCTCCTCGAGTAACTCTTGCAAGTTCAAGCGACCAGTTTCAGCATCTGCGCTTACACGCACAACCTCCACCCCCCGTTCCTCCAAAAGAGCAACTTTAGCGCCGTTTTCCTGAGCGGTGAGCATGGACGTTACCACCATGCATTGGCCGTCTTGCCCAATAATTTTCGCTTCCAGTGGTAATTCTAACTGAGCATCTACCACTACTCTTACCGGCTGTCTGGGGTAGTCGGCAAGCCGCACATTCAGCAGAGGGTCGTCCGCCAACACCGTGCCAATGCCCGTGATGACTGCAGAAGCTTTAGCGCGCAAGAATTGTCCCTGTTGCCGCGCGGCTTCGCCCGTAATCCACTGGCTCTGCCCATCGTGAGCCGCCGTACGACCGTCTAAAGTGGCAGCTGACTTTAGAGTCACCCATGGCTTACCGGTAGTCATACGCGTTACAAACCCACGATTTAACCAGCGCGCCTCGTCTGCAAGCACACCATCAATCACTTCAATGCCCGCCGCAGTCAGGAGCTCAAAGCCACCGCCTGCGACCAATGGATTAGGGTCTGACATCGCCGCGACCACGCGCGAAATGCCCGCATCGATTAAAGCATCGGTACACGGAGGGGTGCGCCCCTGATGGCAACACGGTTCAAGATTAATATAAGCCGTACCACCGCGCGCATTGTCGCCTGCATCCAATAGCGCCATTCGTTCCGCGTGAGGCTCTCCGGCCTTAGAGTGAAACCCCACCCCAACTTGCTCACCCTCGTTATAAATAATGCACGCAACCATTGGATTGGGGTGAGTTGAGTGCACACCCTGCGCAGCAAGCGCAATCACCTCAGCCATAATCGCTTGGTCCTGCAGTGCCTGCTCGCGGTCCACAACTGTCATAATTGCAGGAGGCCGATGTTGAGGCCTGTAAGGGTCGATCGCGCAATGCCTAGAAACAGTCTTGATATCGGCGCATAGCCACGGTGCATTGTTTTACCAGTTGGGAGTGGTTGCATTGGGAAATTCAAATTAAAGTGATCACTACTTCTTGTCCTTATTGCTCACGTTCGGACCACGTCGACCGTGCGAGGTCTGCGCTTGCAGTCGCTTTATCTCGTCACTGAACGCATCCACATCCTGAAACGCGCGATACACGGACGCAAATCGCACATAGGCGACTTGATCGACTTCTCGCAACTCGTCCATCACAAATTCGCCAATGGCACGAGCCTCAATTTCTCGATCACCGCTGGTTAGCAATTTACGCTTAATTCGGTATAAGATTTGCGCAACCTGCGACGATTCAACAGGCCGCTTTTCAAATGCTCGTTCGAGGCCGCGCGCCAACTTACGCTCGTCGTAGTGCTCACGATCACCGTTCGATTTAACTATGAACGGTAACTTTAAATTAGCTTCTTCAACCGTACTAAAGCGCTCGCCACAGGCTTCGCATGAGCGGCGGCGACGCACGGCATCGCCTTCGTCAGTTAAACGCGAGTCAATAACCCGCGTTTCATCATTTTGACAAAACGGACAGCGCATTACCGAATATCCGGACTGACTAGGCTTCTAACCGAAGTGTTCACGCGAAGCTCGCACGGGCTGCATCAATTTAGTCGTTGTAATCATACACGGGAAATTGTGCGCACAAAGTAACGACCTCTTGCTTAACTCGCGCGCAAACGGCGTGATCGAATTGACCATCAGGGGTTACCGAGTCCATCACATCAGCCATCCAACTCGCAAGTTGCTCCATCTCGGGCAAACCAAAGCCGCGAGTTGTAATAGCGGGCGTACCAATGCGGATGCCACTTGTTACGAACGGGCTCTGCGGATCTTCGGGCACGCTGTTTTTATTGACGGTAATATTGGCCGCCCCTAAGGCCGCTTCAGCCGCTTTACCAGTGATGCCCTTGCTTACCAAACTAATTAAGGCTAAATGATTATCCGTACCGCCCGACACCGCGGGATAACCGCGCGCCTCAAGAGCTCGGGCAAGCGCCCGCGAATTATCCAGCACCCGTTGTTGATACGCTTTGAATTCGGGCTGTAAAGCTTCTTTGAAAGCGACCGCTTTCGCGGCTATCACATGCATCAACGGGCCACCTTGTGATCCTGGAAACACCCTTGAATCTAGGGCTTTCTCGAGCTCTGGATTGGCCTTAGCTAGAATGATTCCGCCTCGTGGCCCCCGCAAGGTTTTATGCGTAGTGCTTGTGCACACATCAGCTATATTAACAGGGCTCGGGTACAAACCCGCGGCAATCAGCCCTGCCACATGCGCGATATCGCACATCATAATTGCACCAACTTGATCGGCAATTTCGCGAAAGCGCTGCCAATCCAAAACACGCGAATAGGCACTAAATCCGGCCACAATTACCTTAGGACGATGTTCAAGCGCCAGCGCTTCAACTTGCGCGTAGTCGACTTCGCCAGTTGCCACATCCAAACCGTATTGCACCGAATTGTATATCCGACCCGAAAAATTAATCTTCGCTCCATGGGTCAGATGGCCACCGTGATCAAGACTCATACCGAGAATGGTTTCGCCGGGCTTTAATACCGCTTGGTAAACCGCGGTGTTCGCCGACGAACCTGAGTGTGGTTGAACATTGGCATAGTCCGCATTAAACAGTTCCTTAACCCGCTCGATCGCCAACTTCTCGGCCACATCGACGTACTCGCAACCACCATAGTAGCGCTTACCTGGATAACCTTCGGCGTACTTATTGGTGAGCTTGGTCCCCTGCGCTTGCATCACCGCGGCACTGGCGTAATTTTCCGATGCAATCAGTTCGATATGCTCTTGCTGACGAGTATTCTCATCCACAATCGCTTGCCATAACTCAGGGTCAACACTTTGGATGTCATGCGCTTTATAAAACATACTACTCTCCGGCCTGCTACGGGATGGTTGTAAAAAAGATCAAGTGCGGGATATTCTGAGTGAATCGTTGCATAGCCGGTGTTGTTTGAGCGACCGATTTGAGCAACATTTGACGGGTTTTCTGCACCAAAACCTTTGCTCACGCACGCAACATCGTCTCGGCTAGGTGTTTATGGGAGATCGGCTCCTTCTTTTTCGACTTCCTCTACAAT
>CAYGNS010000201.1:0-5401 GCA_964351295.1 uncultured Gammaproteobacteria bacterium | reverse complement strand
GATCAAATGGTCAGATTGGCGCAACCAGAATTTGGCTGCAAGATCGATATTTGTGTCACTTGTTTCTCGATTGCTGCCATTAAATGCATCTCGTAATAGAGTAGCAGGGGGCATCATTCGAGCAGGTGTGGCATCTACCGGATCCGCTGACATCTCTATTTGGTTTATGCGCATTCCCAATTCAGCTTGCAAATTTGGAGCTAAGCGATGCTCTCTCTCCAAGAACACTCCAATAACCTCCCGAGATGCGTCATTGAAGCCCTCTACGAAAAATTGTGGATTATTGGGGTTGTCGATGAGTGCATCGTGCGCTTCGGAAAAATAGTCGATGCCAAGCCGCCACTCACCACGGTCGTCAATGCGGTTTCCCATTAGCGCCCCCCCAATATTATCTGCGGTGCTCGTGTTTTGTCGCCACATGGCTGGGGCAGAGGGAGGTGTGCGCAGATGATAATTCGACATACCATGGTCTAAGTCGCTACCGAAAAGCTTACTGGTAATACTCCAAGCATCACCTTGATATTGATAGCTGCTATTAAAGAGATCGCCATTAAAGTATGCGATGTCCATCGGTAGGGCTGGTGTGCCCGCGTCATCCGTTGCATTACGCGTGTAGCCTAGCGACACGGAATGTGCACCAGATTGATATCGATAGTTAAGTTCCGCGCGATCACGCGCATAGCTCGACGGCAGAATTTTACCCCCGTCAAAGCTTGCATCATCGCCAGTCTCGGTCATTGCTGCGACAACCATGTGATGATTTCTATTGGCCATCGATATTGTGCCGTTCACGAGCGATGCATCGTTAACTGACTGCGTTGACGCCGATACCATACCAGTTGAAACTAGGGTGTCACTCGTTCCAAAATCACCAAATAGTGTTTCGCTGGCAATGGCACCACCAAGCGACTCCTGAGCAACGCTCACCGGTGCAATCCCCCTATACACTTCAAGTTTGACCATCTGCGCGGGAGCCGCATAAGAGAGCGGAGGGTCCATCCAGTTAGGCCCAGCAGGCGCTAACGTAGCGCCATTAATGACAACAGCGAGACGTGGACCGTATAGCCCACGATACTGGGGAATCCCCGAGAGAGGGCCGTTGCCGTTCACGTTAGCACCCGGTATTTGTTTAAGCAGTTGCGAGGTGTCTGGTAACACGGATAGCTGATCTTCAAGAAAGAAAATTCGCTTAGTCTGGGTTTCAGTGACGATAATTTCGTCAACCGTAGATGCTTGCGCAGACACAGGGTAAAGTATCCCCGCTGCCATTGCTGCAGCAAGGAAAGAAGTAATTCGGGACATGATTAAACCTCAATTTAACAGCGGGCGCAGCCGACTATTTCTAGGCTACACCTGCAAATAATGAATACAGTAGCGACATCGGCGTTAGAGCAAGGCTTTAGCGCTGTGTCGTGGTAACAAAACTATTCTTGTTAAATGAGGGAGGGGGGAGCTCGGCCAAGCGCATAAAGCGCCGCTGAGTGGCCATGGTGGATGGAGTTGTAAACACTATTTGCAGCGATCGAAATAGAAGGATTAAGTTCACAACTTGCGCTCGCAGAGAGTGCATCGAGCGGATCGTCATCTTGCGAAGCTAAACAAAGCAAACATCGTACATCGCTAGTTGCAGGATCCGACTGTTTAGTGTTGATCTCTACCCATCGATAACCCTGAGCGGTACAAATGAGAACTTTAGTTTGATCGCTAAAGTGGCCTGCCAGAACCGGTGCAATGCTGTTAAAACAAAGGCTGAGTAGCAGTAACTGCAGAACGTATCGCGACAAGCGCAATCGTTGTAGCGAATGCTTGGTATTAACTCTTGTTTGGTTGCGCAACATCATCTAGTGAGTTTAGATTAAGCAGCGTTTTTGCACAATATAAGAGACGCAATCGTCGGCTCGTTCTAGCAATCTCTCTAGAGGGAGGCGGGCGCGAACGCTGTCTTTAACGAATGACTAACTGCGAAGCGAATGCGGTGATAGGCGTAAGATTAAGGTGGATATAAACTTGACGCTAGTTTGCACCTCATGCTGTGGTCAGTGTCCGGCAGCTTTAATTTGAGTGGGTAAGCCGCGCTCTGCTTCTGCTAAACTCCTTGTTTAGTTATTTCAAAATATAAGCATTCTATGAAGTCTCATGTTGCGCCCTTGGCTGGCAAAGTAATCGAAGTTTTGGTGTCTAATGGCGATACGGTTGCGCAGAATCAAACTGTATTGATTTTGGAATCGATGAAGGTGCACGTAAAAGTGGATGCGCAAGTGAGTGGCCAAGTTGTAGAAATGAGCGTGACCGTTAATGCAAACGTCAGTCGAGGAGACGTGCTGTTCCTCGTCGATGAGGCGCACGGGGCTAAGTCGAAGAATATGGTCAGCAGCAATGAGCCAGCGTCAAGTGCGAAGTTAGAGCAATCGAGTTTGGCCGTTCACGCTGCACACTTGCACGCCATGGCCGATGACGCGCAGCGGGTAAGCGCTTTAAATAAGCGCCATGCTCGAGGGTATTTGTCGGCTCGAGAAAATCTGTCGTTCTATTGCGACGCGCACGATTTTAGGGAGTATGGTCGCCTTGCGGTGGCCGCACAAACGGCGCGCTACACGACTGATCAATTGCGTGAAAGCACTGCCGCTGATGGGGTCATTACGGGTGTTGCCTCCGTGTCGCTCGATCAATCAACGGGTGCATCCTCTGCGACCATAAAAACGTGCCTCATAGTCAACGACTATTCGGTGTTGGCTGGCACACAAGGGTTCTATCACCATACAAAAATTGATCGTATGCTAGCGGTCGCTGAACAACAGCGCACGCCCATTATTATGTACACCGAGGGTGGTGGCGGTCGTCCTGGGGACACTGACGTGCAACATATAAATTCGGGACTTGCTTGCACAACCTTTTCTAATTGGGCGAGATTGCGTGGCATCGTACCGCGCATAGCCGTTGGCAATGGTTATAACTTTGCCGGCAATGCGGCACTGTTTGGTGCGGCGGATATTCGCATCGGTACGCACAATTCTTGGATCGGTATGGCTGGCCCCGCGATGATCGCTGGAGGTGGATTAGGCGATTTTAAACCAACTGATATTGGTCCCGTTGCGGTACAAGCCGCTAACGGTGTGCTCGACCTAGTGGCCCGCGATGAAGCACAGGCGGCGCAGTTGGCCAAACAAGTTCTAGGCTATCTCACGCACACACAAATACCTAGCGAATCGCCAAACGGTCCCGATCTAGATGGCTTCATGCCGAGCAATCGACGTATGACCTACGCCATTTTGGATGTGTTAAAAATGGTGTTTGATGGTGATAGCGTGCTCGAACTGAGAGCGGGTTATGGTGGGGCGGTGAAGACATTGTTTGCGCGACTCAATGGCGCTCCGGTGGGGGTATTGGCGAGTGATTGCACTGTGAATGGTGGGGCGATTGATGTAGCCGCCGGGCGCAAGAGCGCTGAGTTTCTAGAATTGTGTAATACCTGGCGTATCCCGGTGGCGATCTTTTGTGATACCCCTGGATTTATGGTGGGCCCGGATCATGAACAGTTAGGTGCGGTACGCGAGTTAGCGCAATTGTTCAGTGCGGGTGCCGCGCTCAGCGTACCCAGCATTGGAGTGGTGGTGCGCAAATGTTACGGTCTCGGCGGCCAAGCATTGTTGGGTGGCAGTACCAAAATGCCTGATGCGGTGGTGGCCTGGCCAACCGGCGAGTTTGGCGCCATGGGTTTAGAGGGTGCGGTAGAACTCGGGTTTAAAAAGGAGCTCGAAGCGGCCGAATCATCCGCTCAGCGTGACAGCTTATTTCAAGAATTGCTTGCCGAACAATATCGACGTGGCGCAGCCACTGAAGTGGCGCGAGTCTTAGAAATCGATGCGGTTATCTCACCGTCGGCTACTCGGCAGTGGTTGCTAGACTTTTTGTGCTAGTTGTCTAGGCTCTGTCGTGCGTGAACTCGTAAGCGTGAGCTAGCAATGTCTGCACCGTTATTCTTTAGTATGATGGGTATGCGAAACTTGCGTGCGATATCGCACAGGGCGTTTACATGACAGATAAAACCATCATTGGTCGTGCTGAATGGTGCGCTTTCCCCGATTTAAATGTGCCAGCGATTAAGGCTCGAGTAGACTCTGGTGCTAAAACGTCCTCGATTCATGCCTTTAATATAGAACCCTTTAAGAAGGGCAGACAGTCCTGGGTACGCTTTAATGTACATCCACTGATTGACGACACTTCAATCACGATCACCTGCGAGCAGCGTGTGGTCGATCAGCGAAGAGTCCGCAGTTCTAGCGGCGAGGCTGAGTTGCGTTACGTGATCAAAACTCCGCTCGAGCTGGGCGATCAAGTTTGGTCAATAGAGGTCACACTCTCTAATCGCGACTCTATGGGGCATCGGATGTTACTGGGCCGCAGTGCGATGAGTGGCCGCCTTATCATCGACCCAAGTTTGAATTGCACCCTAGGTCAGCTACATAAGCGTGAGCTAAAATCGGCTTACAAAAAGGTCGGCTTTAAATACATTCCAGCACCGACATCGTGAATGTGATCAATCTGATTTACCGCAATTCTGCTGCAGGGCCACTCAATGCGTGAGGTTTTTTGGCGATTTCTGGGCTTAGGATGTGTTAGTTTTGGCGGGCCGGTTGCCCACATCGCGTATTTTCGTACGGCCTTTGTCAAACAACTTGGTTGGCTAAGCGCGGATGAGTTTATGACCCGCTTGAGCTTGTGTAATTTATTGCCAGGCCCAACATCTAGTCAGTTGGGCTTCGCAATTGGGCACCATCGTGCGGGTTTGGCCGGCGCAATCGCGGCCTTTATTGGTTTTACGCTCCCGTCGTTTCTTATAATGCTGGTGCTCGCAGGCTTGCTGTTCGTCCCTGCTGTGTACGCAGACTCAACTTCCTACTTCAATTACCTAGTGATTGGGCTTATTGGCGGTTTAAAGCTAGCGGCTCTTATTATTGTCGTAGATGCTTTACTTACGATGGTTTTAACCTTCTGCCGCTCTTATGCACTCATCGTCTTGGCGCTAGCGGCGCTTCTATGGTTTATGCAGCCTATAGTTAGTATTAACCCGCTCGTGCCGATGCTGCTCGGTGCTGTGATTCATTGGGTGTATTTACGCGTTCGTGCGGGTGAAGCCCAGCACACGTCAGCGCCCGATTATCCGGTCGTGCCTATTCCGAGCATTACTTGGGTGGCGGCAATGGCGTTTACGTTGGGATTGTTATGGTCAGTCTTTAAATTCGCCGCTACGCCGATGGGTGGGTTGACGGACTTGTTTTTGTCATTCTATCAAGTGGGTGCAAGCACTTTTGGCGGTGGGCATGTGGTGTTGCCGCTCTTATTTGAGCGCTTTGCGCATCTACTCAGCGAGGACGTGCTATTAACGGCCTACGCATCGGCG
>CAYGNS010000200.1:0-5419 GCA_964351295.1 uncultured Gammaproteobacteria bacterium | reverse complement strand
CCACTGTGCGCCCAATTGTTTGCAAGAATGCCAACCCCCATAAAGGCGGCCAACACAAGCAACCAGCTCCAGCTTGATTGGGACAACAACGCCACCGCCGTCTCACCCCATCCAAGCGACAATAGATAGGCTTCGAGCACTGCAAAGACCGCAATGGCGGCCGCTACGTGACCGTATGTTCTACGAATAAATCCGGCACGCTGCTCCGCGGGTAGTTCGCTTACAACAGCGCCTGACGCAACATTCAAATAACTCATTTCAAACCTCAATCATGTTAAAAGTTTACTGGGTCAGCTTAGCACGAGATCTGTATTCGCGGTATCAAAGCGCGTATTTCCTGCGTAACCATATTGCTCGATTGCAGGGTGGTTACCTACTTTGCTGTACGCAATTTAATCACTGAACCTAGACAATATTGTGCAAACCCAAAGCTCACAGCTGCTCAATATGCGACACAATTAATTGCAAGGAGCTTGCGCCGTTATATTCGTTCACGTCCAGTTTATACACCGCCCTAATGGCATCATGGGGTTGCTCAGCATGTTGTTCAAGATAGTTAAAACAAATAGCCTCAACGGCTTTGCTAGCGCCGTCGGGGCGCAGGCTTAACTTTAGATGGGTCTCGCCTACCACACGCGACGACTCTATATAGAAAACGCCGTCAAACACAGGTTCAGGAAACTGTTGCCCCCACGGTGAGCACTGTCTAAGCTGCTCAGCGAGCTCTACCGAGAAATCTTGCTCCGTGAGCTCACCGTCTGTGAGTACGCGGTGCGTCCAATCATGACCTGCTACAAAGTCATCCATTACGGCTTGAATGCGGGCAGGGAACAACCGCAGATGCGATTCATCAATACTAAACCCCGCCGCCATGGCGTGCCCGCCGTATTTTTTGAGAACACGCGGATGCAGCGCATCAAAGCGCGCCAGCAAGTCGCGAATATGAATGCCGGCGACGCTGCGCGCCGAGCCCTTCCACTCACCGGCGGTATCGCCCGGTGCAAGAGCCATAACCGGTCGCCGAGTTTTTTCTTTTATGCGCGAAGCCACTAAACCGATCACCCCTTGATGCCATGCAGGGTCATACAGTGTGAAAATGGTTGGTGTTGTCGTATCGTCGAGGCGAATGTTGGCCACGGCCGCCAGCGCCTCTTCTTGCATACCTTTCTCTACGGAGCGACGCGCGTGATTGAGTGCATCAAGCTGTGCAGCTAAGCGCTCCGCGGTCGCGACATCGTCGGTGAGCAAACATTCTATGCCAATCGACATATCGTCCAATCGACCCGCCGCATTCAAACGAGGACCAACGGCGAAGCCTAAGTCGGCGGCGCTAACTCGACCCGGCGCGCGCTTTGCCACTTTAAGCAAAGCGCTAATACCAGCGCACGCATGACCCTGGTTTATACGCTGCAAGCCTTGTTGCACCAACACCCGGTTATTGTGATCCAACGGCACTACATCAGCCACCGTACCGAGCGCCACAATGTCAAGCAAGTGCAACATATTTGGCTCTTGTCGATGTTGCGTATCAAACCACCCCATCGCGCGAAGTCGCGCGCGCAAAGCCAGCATTACATAGAAAATAACGCCCACGCCCGCTAAATTTTTACTGGCAAATTTGTCTCCCGGCAGATTGGGATTAACAATCACATCCGCCGTTGGCAACTCATCGCCCGGCAGATGGTGGTCAGTCACTAACACCGTAATACCGAGTCCTTGCGCTGCGTGCACCCCATCCACACTGCTGATACCATTATCCACCGTAATAATGATGTCGGGCTGCTGCATAGCCGCCATTCCTACAATTTCGGGGGTTAAACCATATCCATACTCAAATCGATTCGGTACGAGATAGGCAACTTGCGTTAAACCAAACGCTCGCAGGGCGCGCATTGCAACTGCAACGCTGGTGGCACCATCGGCGTCAAAATCACCAATAATCATAATCTTAGCTTGCGCAACGACGGCCTCGGCCAACAGTTCTGCTGCGTCGTTAATATGACTCAACGTGGCTGGCGCGAGCATGGTAGACAAGCCATAATCCAATTGGTGCTTGGGGTGGAGGTCACGCGCACTTAACACTCTATTCACTACGTCATGCACACCCGCTAATTGCAGCGCCGCACGCGGCGTGCGACGTTCGAGTTTATAGCTTGAGGCGGTGGGATTATTCGTCATGTGGCGATCGTTTCCTAACTAGGGGCAAGGGTGAAAAACGGTAAATAAAAGGGTAAATAGAGTTTCTGCATGGAATAGTGCACTGCGCCCGTACCAATACTGTTACGTCAGGTGGTGAGGTACATCAGGTCAGGCTCAAAGATATCGAGCCCGCTCAAACACTGAGCTGTCGCACCAATAGATTAAACGAACGAATGTCAAAATGATCTTAATGGAATACTTAACGCCACTCGCAGAGCGCATAAAAAGTAGATGGCCAGAGTATACCGCGCGCACCGCGTTGCTGATACTCGCAGCCCTCATGACTTACGTGGTTTTGTTACCCAAGTATAATTTCGCCCATTTCATACCGCGCAATTTCCTAGAAGCACTTGGAATGAGCTACGCGGCCCAACTTTGGCTTGAGCAACACAGCGATGCGGCTTTGCACTTTGTCGGTGCAGCCGCCCTCGTTATACTCCTCACCTTTTCGGCTTTGTGGCCTGGTGTGCAACAAGCCAAATTTGCCTTCACCTCGGTGATTTTGCTCTGCATTCTAGCCGAGCTCGCGCAATTAACAATCGGGCGAGGCTTTGATGAATACGATTTACTATTCGGAATTTCGGGTTCTTTCATGGCATACTTAGCGGTCAGGCCACGTTGCAAGCACGCTCCCTAAGCGCTGTTAAATCAGGACTTAAAAGCACTAACTAAAACAATAATTTAGCTTCAACCTAACATTTTTTCATAACAACCAAAGTGGGTCTGTCTCACTAGAGCCACCGAACTAAGACTATCATGCACACTGTCGAAGACATTCAAAGCCGAGATCTATTTAGCGAAATCGAAAGACGCGCGCAGAATCTGTCGCTTAACGGCAACAAACACCCGTTTAAGTGGCATCAGAACATTCAGGGCTTAATCTCTCCGAGTGAGGTAGAGGCGCGCCGCCGTGAACTCGCCATGCTGTCGGTTGACGAATACGTGGCGGCCGTTCTCGATCCAGCCGAAGCCGTTACGCGGCCTAGCGCGCGCGTCATTACCAATTTATTTAAAGGCCATATCCACAGCGAATTCCAGCTGGGCCCGTTATACAGCCTTGAAATTAGCCTAGAGCACGACGGCGCGTCGCGCAGAGTAGGCATTATTGTGCAAGACCGAACGGTGAATAACGGGGTATGGGGTCCAGAACATCACCTTGAAGCTTGTCGCTTGGCGACGGACTTTAATCGACGTTCGCTACCCATCATCACGTTTATGGACACGCCCGGCGCAGATGCGGGCACCGATGCGAATCAGGCCAATCAAGCGCACACCATTTCACGCTTAATAGCCGTAATGGCCGCCGCTAAAGTCCCCACGATCGGCATTATTTATGGCTTAGGTTACTCGGGGGGCGCAATTCCGTTGGCAACCACAAATCTGGTGTTTGCCGTACGTCATGCCGCGTTTAACACCATTCAACCAAAGGGATTGGCCAATATTGCGCGCCAGTACAATTTATCGTGGCAAGAAAGTGCTCGCTATGTGGGCGTGTCGCCGCCTGAGTTATTTCGCAAAGGCGTTATCGACGGCGTCATTAACTGGGACGCCACCGATGCCGGGGCCAACGATCAATACCCGCAGCAACTCGTTACAGCCATAATGAGCGGTATCAACGAGATTGAAGCCCGGGCCAAACGCGAAGTATTAAGTAACCCACTCATTTCGGCGCATTACATTGATACCGCACGGACTGAGAAAGTGCACAAAGCCTCTTTGGAAGCTCTGCAAAAAGATGCCAATTTCTCGATCAACGGCACACTGACTGAACACCCTAATGTGTATTGCCATGCCTTGATGTATTTGCGCAGTTTGAGCATGCGCTGTCGCATTCATAGCGCAACCATCGAAACCTACGGCCGGCTGGCCGAAAAAGAAATCCCCAAAGGTGACTTGAGCGAGCGTGTAAAACTGCTGCGTAAAAACGCCTTTAAACAATGGTTAGCGGATCCTGAGAAACTGGTCTATAACGAGCGCTTACTTAAGGCTTGGGACACGCTCAAGCTGCGTCTTGACGAAGTGGATTACGAGCGCAACAAGATCACTGCGCTCATTTTAGGCGACCCGCAAACCAATTACCGCGTAGCACAAAAGCAGTTTAGTTTTATCTTGTGCCTGTACTTGTATAACCGCTGGAAGTCAGACGCCTCGTTTAATTTTGTAGAAATGGGCAAGCTCATAGCCAGTAGTGCTAGCTCCAATGACGATGCTTTGTCGCGCGACACGAAAGATTTAACGCTGCTCGACACGTTGCAAGAACCCACTCTTAAAGACACATTATTGGTGCAGTTTCGTAATGTGTTGGCCTTTGATGCGCTGTATAACAATATCGTGACTAACTTTGGCGAGATCGCCGAAGAGTCCAAAGCATTTCAGTCCTTATCGGAAAAAACCCTGCGCGGCATTCTTGATACCTCGTTAGAAAAGGTCACTAGTACGATCAGTGAGGGGGTTGTGCCGATCGGTGGCGAAGCGGTGGACAGTGGCGTAAAAACCGAATTTGCAAAGTGGTTGAGCCACTTTGCAAAATATGAGCATAAAGGCGAATTTCTCAGCGATGTAGAAGAATGGAAACGCGTTAACTTTCCACGCCTCTCAGAGTCGTTGCTCGTTTTAATTACCTACTTTTTTGAAACGCTCGTGCCGCGCTTTATTGAGGCGCAGAAGTCAGGCAAAGCCTACAACGGGCAAGTTAACCCTGGGCGCATTGGTAAACGTAAGGACTTTTGGAATCAGCTGAATATCGCTTATCAAGATTTGCGCGTACAACGCGTTTTAAGCCAATTTAAGCAACAAAAGCTCACCACCGTCGAGGGCTTCAAAGAAGCCTTATTCACCGAATTTAACGAGACCAACGCAAATTTGATGAGTGCTAATCCGGTCTCGTTTCCGGGTTTTAGACAGTCCATCGAAAAAGCATTGAACAATGGCACCACGCCTTGCGGTGTGGTGACCGGTCTTGGCACGATTAAGCTCGACGACGCAGGCGCAACCGCCAAAGTGGGCGCGCTGATCTCGAATGTGGCATTCCAAGCTGGCGCATTTGACATGGCGGGGGCCGAAAAGCTTTGCGCTCTATTGGTTGATTGCGCTAAACGTGGGCTGCCCGTGGTCTGCTTTGTGTCGTCCGGCGGCATGCAAACAAAAGAAGGGCCGAGTTCGCTCTTTTCGATGTCGATTGTGAACGATCGCATTACCCATTTTATTGCCGAAACAGGGC
>CAYGNS010000199.1:0-5425 GCA_964351295.1 uncultured Gammaproteobacteria bacterium | reverse complement strand
CGCAATGTCGCGGTGCTTGGCGGTCACTAGCATGTACCATTTAAGCGAGCTGCTGATATTGACCAGCACCCCAATCGCGATGCACAGAAACAGGTAGCCCAAGTGTGCATTAGCAAACAAAGCAACAAATTCGTTGCGACCTTGCGCATCAAACAAGCCGGCAATCGAAACAACCCAAAGTAACAAACCTAGGCTAATTACGACTTGAATGGCCTTTATCATGCTCTTTTTAAACGTCAAAAATGCCTCTAGAGGATGGGATCAAATGAATCTGTATTTTCTACCAATTGTAACTGGGAATTCATCCCCAAGTTGCGTAGAATCCGCGGTTTTTCGACGACCATAGGATTGCATTATGACAACAGCATCTGCACGACATATCTTAGTTTCTTCCGAAGCCGAATGCCTTGAATTGCAAAGCAAGATTCAAAAAGGTGAAATGAGCTTTGACACAGCGGCCGCACAACACTCGCAATGCCCATCGGGCAAGCAAGGTGGTGAACTAGGTAGCTTTGGGCCCGGTATGATGGTTCCTGAGTTTGATCAGGTCGTTTTCAACGAAGCCATTGGTGTAGTGCACGGTCCAGTGCAAACTCAGTTTGGTTACCACTTAGTTGAAATTACGGCGCGCGACTAGCCGTTTGCTCAACAACGTATCTACCAAATAAAGCGCAAGATGGCGAACAAGCCAATACTTGCGACGACCACAACGATGCTGGGTATTCTGCACAGTGTCAGGAGCGCGGCAAGGGTTGCCGCGCTAACATAATCGCTACCCGCAATGGAGAAGCCTGCAAATGGGCTATTCGTGGTTACTAGCGAGTAGTCAATGTTGAACACGATGGGTGTCCAAATTGCCGTCAGAACCGCATACGCCGAATAACTTAAAAAGATGTTCGCGCGGGCACCAGGCGTCGCTCTAATGGATTTAAGCAAAAACACTACTCGGTTAAAGTAAGTTACCACTGCCATCAAAACAATTAGGGCCCAAACCATCATCACAGAGACCCTTTTGTCGCTGTTGCGGGGGCTGGTACTGGTTCGTAGTTATGCAGACTATAACCAACCGCCATGCCGAGCAAAGCGGCCACGACGATGTGACTGTCGGGTAGTATAGGGTTAAGCAGCACCGATGCTAGGCCGCTAGCAACAATGGTTGCCGCGATGGGCCAACGTCGCAATTCGGTAAACGTCATCGCAATAAACGTGGCGGCAATAGCAAAATCCAGACCCAAGTCAGACAGATCAGCCATCGAGCCCGCAGCAAAAATACCCAACGCTGTGGAAAAATTCCAAATCACATAAAAAGTTAAGCCCGATACTAAGGCATAGGTATAGCAAAACACACCGGTACGGCGAGTGTCTGCCTCTGAAACAGCAAACATCTCGTCGGTCAGCACAAAGGCCATAGCCCAACGCTTAGGTGCTGAGTATCCCTGTACATGTTTGCGAAAATTCAACGAATAAAGTAGATGCCGCGAACTGATGACCACGGTAGAACCCAATATAGGTATTAAGCCAGCGCCGGCAGTATGCATGCTCAAGGCCGATAGTTGCGCTGCACCCGCGAACACGAGCAAGGACATAACCTGCCCTTGTAGCGGAGTAAAACCGGCTTGAATGGCTAGAGCGCCAGTTAGCACTCCCCACGGAATGCAGGCGATCGCCAAAGGCAGCATTGCCGCACAGCCCTGCCACATCGCGGCACGATTAGAACGTACGGTCACGGCGCGTATTTAGTGCTTAAAGTAGTCTGGCATAGTGTTGTATAGCCTAATGGTGCACGGGCTGCATAGGCCGATCCCGCAACGGGCTAGAGCGAGGAAAATGGGCATGTAAAAACTCACGCTGATCCGCCAAAACCCTGCGGCCGCGCAAATACACGTACTCAGCATGAGTGGGCACAAAGGGAATCGCCAATAATTGCATGCCAGATTGCTCAGGTGTACGGCCAGCTTTAAAATTGTTACAACGCTTGCAGGCCGTCACCACGTTCGCCCAAGAATCCTCGCCCTTTTGGCTTAGCGGTCGAATATGATCACGAGATAAATCTGCGTGCACAAATGCGTGTCCACAATACATGCAGGTATGTCCATCGCGCGCAAACAGCGTTGCATTACTCAATGGTGGTGTGTAGCCAGGGCGATGGTGCCAGTTACTCTGTGCATCACCAACCGTCGCAATGATCGAGTTAAGTTTAACGGTACTTTGTTTACCCGAAATGGCATTAATACCACCACGCACTATCAATAAATCGTTGCCGCAACAATACAACACCTGGCCAAGATGATGGTAGCGCACGGCCTCCTGATAGTTAATCCAATCGAGCGGCATACCCGCTGCGTCAGTCCGTAAAATCTGTTGTTGAAAACCAAAATCATTAAACATAATGAGCAAACCCTCAACTTACATTTCTGCATCAACGCGAGATCATGCGCTGCGGTTGATAAATTTTCTGTATGCGCGAGTAACCAACTTAAAACATGTCAATTACTCGCAAGCCATGCAACTTTACCATGGCTGTTTTGCGGTTTCATGTCGAAACTGTGCGGGTTTGTACGCGGGTTCGCCTGGAGCGAAATTGACATTAGAGGCGTGCACACTAGGTGAGCTATCAGAGCACTCAGCGGTGCGTGCTAGAAAGCCGATTGTAGGGTTTAAAGTAGCAACATCAGAACTAACGCATAGCGGCTTCTTTAACGTATTCTTTAAACAACTTCTCTTGCAAGCTCGTATCGTTTTGCGCAGCTAATGCTTGGTCAACGACCTTGTGACTTAAATGGGGCGCGAAGAGTTTAATAAACTCGTAGACATACTCGCGCAGTACGGTGTTTTTTCGAATGGCCAAACTCGTGACGCTAGGGTCGAATAAATTACCCGCATCTAGAACCACTAGGTCATGGTCCTGTTGCGGATCGTAGGCCATACGCGCACAGATACCGATACCTAACCCGTTGCGAATATAAGCCTTTATGACTTCAGCGTCCGCGGCTGTCAGAACCACATTTAAATCTAATCCCTTGGCTTTAAAAGCACGATTAATAACGGAGCGGTCGGCCACCCCGAACGTATACGTAATAATGGGATGCGCGGAGATGGCCTCTAAAGTGAGTTCGGGCACTTTAATCAAGGGATGCTCTCGAGGCACCATAATGCAACGATTCCAGCGGTAGCACGGGAGCAAGATTAGGTTTTCGAACAGCTCCAAAGCCTCAGTTGCGATTCCTATGTCCGCCTGCCCGCTATCCGTGAGCGCAGCGATTTGTTCAGGCGTACCCTGATTAATCTGCAGCTTCACTTGAGGATACCGTTTGCGAAACTCAGTCACGACCGGCGGTAACACATAGCGTGCTTGGGTGTGCGTGGTGGCTATGGACAACGTACCCGAATCTGGCTGGCTAAAGTCGCTCGCAATTCGCCCTATATTGTCGACTTCGTCAAGAATTAACTCAAAACGTGCTACTAAAATTTTACCTTCGGGGGTCAGTCCACTTAAGTGCTTACCCGCTCGCACGAATAGAGTAACGCCAAGTTCCTCCTCCAAGCGCCGAATTTGGCTGCTGACTCCAGGCTGAGAAGTATGTAACTTTTCGGCCGCAGCCGTTACATTCATGCCATTACGAGCCACTTCTACCACATACTGAAATTGGCGTAACTTCATAGAATACGTCGCTCTTCGGTGCATGTAGGTTGCCGTATTGGCTGGCCTAACTAATTAGTTGGAGGTACGTGCAGAGGTTCAAAGCAACTGGACGGAATAGAGAACTCCCTGTCTAACGAGCCGCTCATTTGATAGCGCCCGCAACTATCTAAATAATTTTGTGTGGTGAGCGGCATCGGTACGCGGACGCCACTAATATAATCAATTACATGAGCTCCCGTCTGTAACAAACGCAAGCCGTCTTCCCAGTATCTTATTTTATCGGGCTGACGCGAAAGCCCGCAGGGTTTAAACGAAACGATGGCCTCTTTTGCTGCGACATAACGTGGCCATACTTCAAAGATAGTTTCATCACGGCGCATCGTCTCGGACTCAGATTTGGCAGAGTCGCGTAGTTCATCGAGCATGGGTAAGACCGAGCTAAACCCGTCCACGTCTTTAAATACACTTTGCATTTGATCTACGATCGTATCAATCGCAGCAAAGGTTTGCGCTAATTTGATGTAACGGCTATGGAAAAACTTCTCAGGCGGCATCGAAAACGCTTTGAATGGCTCGCCCCACAATTCATCAACCCCTTCCTCGCCGCTAAAATGCTTGACCTCCTTGCCTAGTTGCAATGCCTCCATAAAGCAGGCTTCGCACTGCTGCATTAAAGGATTGTCTTCCGCCACATGTATTCCTTTCTTCTCGATATCGACAATACTGGTAAAGATGTCGGTAGCACGATTAAAAAGGGAACCCGCCAGCATTGCTGCGTTTACACGTTTTCGCGCTGGGTCTTGTTCCTTTTCGTAGTATTTTCGCGCGATCTCAGTACGCCAGCCCGGCGAATTGATGCCCGCTTCAGTATGATGAAAAACGCGCTTTTGCAGAGACAGAATTAACGCCTTTTTCTCCGACAAAGTATTCGGTGGAGCCGGATAGTAACGTACCCAATGGCCATTGTAGTAAATGCAAATCTTGCCGCGATGCTCGCGGATTTCGCCATTGATCGGAGTTTTCTCCACTGGGCTGGCATCGGTTGATACAACCTTATCCGTTACACGACTGGGATGAATCATATTGTTCGAATGAGATTGTAAATAGAGACCTACTTCAATGAGGGAGCAGCACGCCTTTAGAATGGTTTAGCGCTACCCGATTGTTCTGCTTGCTCGCGCAGCAACTGCTTGCGTCGCTCGCAAACCTTCTTGCCTTCACAAATATCGCAAGCACCGCTTAATCCATCGATGTCGTTAAGACCGCCACAACTCCCTTTTATTGCGCGTCCATTTAGAATCACGCCAATGGACATTGCTGCAACCACGCCGATGAAAATAAAAAATGTAAGAATCAAGGTACTCATCAATAACTCCGAGTGTTCAATTTGCTACTTTAGTGCGCAACTAAGCCCGCTTCAAGGGATAGGGACCGCATTGTAATGAAGAAGAGGACGCAGGTCATCGCTAACCAGCGTTGAAATTGTACCGTCGGTTTCGCGAATCATGGCGTAAAAACTGAGTTTGTTGGTACGCGCAAACTCTATACCGCGCTCTTCTCCCAAGGCTAACACAGCCGTGGCTAATCCGTCTGCCATCGTGGCGTTAGAGTGTACGATTGTAACAGAAGCAAGGCGATGCAACGCCGGGGTCAAACTCCGACTATCGAGAGTGTGTGAATAACGTATACCATCCAGCTCGACAAAGTTGCGATAATCACCC
Organism: uncultured Gammaproteobacteria bacterium; assembly: GCA_964351295.1. Classification (GTDB taxonomy): domain Bacteria; phylum Pseudomonadota; class Gammaproteobacteria; order Arenicellales; family Arenicellaceae; genus Arenicella. The sequence continues at coordinate 61 of CAYGNS010000199.1, read as the reverse complement.
GAAGTCGCCATCGCATGATTGTCTAAGCTCATTACCTGGCTTACGCCCCCACTCACATGTG
>CAYGNS010000198.1:0-5437 GCA_964351295.1 uncultured Gammaproteobacteria bacterium | reverse complement strand
CAGTTGCAGCATCAGAAGCGCAAGCGTGTTCGCCAGGCACTTACAATCCACTTTCAGCACAAACGACTTGTTTAGTGGCCCAACCCGGTCATTTTGTAAGCTTGTTTGGTCAAGCAGAACAAACGCAATGCTTTTTAGGGACGTACTCAGATAGCGAAGGATTAACACGTTGTATTGACGCCCCCATTGGGTTTTTTGTTAATACACGCGGCGCAACCAGCCCTAAACAATGTACTAACACAGACTTTCCGCAGCGTACGGGTTTGAGTTCGTGTGCACCGATCGTGCCTTCGGATAGTCCGTTCCTGCCAGCGATTAATAGTTTGTTACTGGAAGACGAGATCAGCTAACACCCTCGGGGTGGTCTTTGCCGTCATCCCCGCGTCTTCGTGGGGATGACGAGATCTAGTTAAACCTGCCCCTAGCCCTGAAACTCGCGCGCAGCGTCAAGCAACCATGTGCCGAGGTAGTTGGCGAAGCTGCGGCGTATGATAATCCTGAAACCTGGGGCATCGTCATATTGATACAACGCTGCACCAGCATGTGCAAAGGTAGTGAGAGCGCTGTCTCCGGTTTTAAACGCAGTGGGGTGTACGTCAATCGTGGTGGCCTTTTTTAGCAGATCGCGTGCTTTACTTCCGCTTATATCAATCACCGTATTACCGCCACTCACATCGCACACCAATGCGTGAGTGTCGTTAAGCGCTTCGCGCAATGCAGTACACAGTTCAGCCCCATGATCGGTTGCAGTGAGCACTAGCCACTCGCTTGGCCCATACCAAATAACGGTCATCCTTGCCGTTATCAGTGCTGTATTGGCTTGGGTTGGAAGCGCAACGCCTAACACTTCGGTGGTGGCCCGCATAAACTCAGGGTTGTCCGCTTTACCACGAATATTGATGTGGCTCAAAAACGGGTCTTCCACTAGCCGCAATACCTCACTCGACAGACCTAGGTTTGTCAGATCAATACCAATCAGCGGGCTTTCGGAAACCACCCCAGTCTCGTTATTTATGCTACGCGACATTTTGACGCTCCCCTTGTGGATCAATAAATACGGTTGGCCCGATCACAGCGGGTACCGAGCGACCATCGTTCATGACCACGTAAATAGTTTCGCCCTGACGCTGATGACCGTTGCGAACTAAAGCCAAGGCAATCGATCGCCCAAGGCAAGCACTGTGATAACTCGATGTAACATGACCGAGCATGGTAACGGGAGTCGTAGCGATACCGGCAGAAACCGGCTCGTTCACAATCTGGCCTCCCTCCTCCAATACCACAGCAGGGTCCACGGTGAGCAATCCCACAAATTGCTTACGATCTGGCCGACGCAATTCCTGCAAGGCAAGTGAGCGGCGACCGATGTAGTCCTTGGTTTTCGACATCGCCCATTGCATGCCTAAATCTTCGGGGCTCACCGAACCATCCGTGTCTTGTCCAACGATCACATAGCCTTTTTCAGCCCGCAGCACGTGCAGCGTTTCGGTGCCATAGGCGGTAATATTATAGGGCTCGCCGGCAGCCCAGAGTTGTTCCCACACATAGCGCCCTTGATTGGCGTTCACATTGACTTCAAACGCCAACTCGCCCGAAAAACTAATGCGGTTCACCCACACGGGCACTCCGTTAATATGGCCATGGCGTGAACCCATAAACGGAAACGCGGCAGGGTCAAAATCAATACCCTCAACCACGCTACTCACCACTTTACGACTATTCGGTCCCACCACCGCTGCCGTAGACCAATGATCAGTGACTGAGGTTAAAAATACCTCTAACTCAGGCCATTCAGTTTGCAACCACAATTCTAGCCAACTCATCACAGAAGCGGCGCCACCGGTAGTGGTGTGCATAAAGAAGTGATTCTCGCCAAGCCGCACCGTAACGCCGTCGTCTTTCACCATGCCGTCTTCGCCCAACATAAATCCATAACGCGCCATGCCTACGGCCAGCTTCTGCCAGTTATTGGTGTACACCAGTTCAAGAAACTTGGCGGCATCTTTGCCACGAATTTCAATCTTACCTAGAGTAGACGCATCCATGATACCCACGCTATTACGCGTGGCTAAGCACTCACGCGCAACCGCCTCATGAATATCCTCGTTACCTTGCGGGTAATACCAGGGGCGATGCCATTGGCCAACATTTTCAAATTTTGCACCGTGCGCAACATGCCAAGGGTGAATGGCCGTTTTGCGTACTGGATCAAATAAAGTACCGTGAATATCAGGACCCGCGACGGCCCCAAAAGTAACGGGCGTATAGTTAGGTCGAAATGTCGTAGTACCGGTGCTGGGAATATCCTTGTTTAAGGCTTCAGCCAGAATGGCCATACCCACGATGTTTCCCGACTTGCCCTGATCTGTACCAAAGCCAAGCGCGGTATAGCGTTTTACGTGTTCAACCGAATAAAAGCCTTCGCGCACCGCCAAATAGATATCCGCCACGCTTACATCATTTTGCAAATCAACAAACTGCTTGGGGCCGTCCCATGGTTTTGCAGCATTAAGAGGGATACGCCACAACGGCTGTATCGCTTGCTCGCGCACCGCTATAACGGCGGGCACAACTGCCTTCGATGCAGTAAACCCGAGCGCAGCAACCGCTGCGATACCGGCTTCACTCCCCTCGCGTAAACAGTCCGCCAAACTAAATGAGGCATTGGCAGCGCCCACCGAGGTTTGCGCTTGCACAACCTTGTCGGGCTCGAAACAGGCCTTGGAATCGTTCCACTTAACCTTGCCCCCCGCCTGAGCGAGCAAATGAATCGCCGGATTCCAACCACCCGAAACGGCAATAAGATCGCAGTCAAGAACACACGCTGTGCCCACCAAAGAGCGCTGATCGTCGGCAGTAGATTGCACGTAAGCACCCGTTACCGTTTTACCTCCACGGGATTTAGTAACCACCGACTGAGCAATTACGTTGATGCCCGCTGCACGCACGGCCGTGGGTAAATCGCCGGCGCTCATTGCGCGTGAATCGACGACGGCCGCCACTTCGATGCCGGCCGAATGCAAATCAAGCGCGGTTTGATAAGCCCCGTCGTTATTAGTAAAGAGCACGGCTCGTTGAGCAATGCGAACTGCATAGCGGTTTACATACGTTGAGACCGCCGACGCTAACATCACTCCAGCACGATCGTTGTACGCGAAGGGAATGGGGCGCTCATGGGCGCCCGTGGCTAGGATCACCTGTTTGGCGCGCACTCGGTAAAGCTTCTCGCGCGCACCAACCCGTTGATCAAGCGGTAAATGGTCGGTAAGCCTCTGCACTACAGTGACAAAATTGCTGTCGTGATACCCAAAAGCCGTCGCGCGACTAAGCAAGGTAACGTTATCCAATCGCGACAATTCGTCGAGTGCGCTGGCGAGCCAGCGGTGTGCCGATGCGCCTTCAATGAGTAAATTGTCCGGCGCGCTCAACAAGCGCCCCCCGAACTCAGCTTGTTCATCAACCAGTACCACCCGAGCTTGCGCCCGCGCGGCGTGCAACGCAGCCATCAACCCAGCCGGACCAGACCCCACCACCAACACATCACAGTGCTCATTGGTTTTCTCATAGTGGTCGGTATCGTTCTGCTTGGGGGCAACCCCAAGGCCGGACGCTTTGCGGATAAAGTGCTCGTAAGTCATCCACAACTTGGCGGGCCACATAAAGGTTTTGTAGTAGAAGCCCGCCGGCAACATAAAAGAAAACTTGCCGAATATCGACAAAAGATCAAAATTCGGGCTCGGCCAAGCATTGGTGCTGGTGAACTCCAGACCGTGATAGATTTCCGCTTGTGTACCACGCACATTGGGAACGGTCTGGGCACCCTTTTGCACTTGAAACAAGCCATTGGCTTCGTCGGCACCATCACTCATAATCCCACGCGCGCGATGGTATTTCCAACTGCGGCCAACCACTTTTACATTATTGGCGAGCAGTGCCGACGCAATCGTATCGCCGGCATAGCCAACATACTCTTTGCCGTTAAAGCTGAATTTGATCGGTTTAGTGCGATCAATGCGGCCTACTTCTTGTAATCGATCACTCATTTGCTTGCGACCCCTGCATTGGCACTGTGCGGCAACTCTGGCCGTGGCTCACCTACTTTATAAAAAGCGGTGAATTGATACGTGACCGTATTACGAATGGCATAAAACCATTGCCGACAGCCCGCCGTATGCACCCACATTTCGCGATGAAAGCCTTTTACATTGGTGCGATTAAACAAGTAATCGGTCCACTGCTCGTCACTGAGCGCGTCAGGGTCGAGCGGACGCACTATGTGCGCTTCACCCCCGAAAGAAAATTCGCTCTCGTCTCTTAATCCACAGAAAGGACATTGTAGTTGCAACATATCTTAATCTCGATGCTCGTTACGGCTTGCTAAAGGTGAAAAGGCGGTCGTGCATAAACCACTAATGGGCGACGCCGGCGGCTCCATGCTCATCTATGAGCTTGCCGCTAATAAATCGATCTAGGGAAAACGGTGCGTTAAGCGGATGCGGCTCGTCATGCGCCATGGTATGCGCAAAAGTCCAGCCCGAACCCGGTGTGGCTTTAAAACCACCGGTACCCCAGCCACAATTAAAGTACAAGCCTTGCACAGGGGTTTTACTGAGAATGGGACAAGCGTCAGGACACGTATCGACGATACCGCCCCACTGCCGATTCATCTTAACGCGACTGAACGTAGGGAACATTTCTAGGATAGCGGCCATAGTGTGTTCGATCACGGTAAAACTGCCCCGCTGCCCATAGCCATTGTAGCTGTCAATTCCCGCCCCTATCACTAGGTCGCCTTTATCGGATTGACTAATATAACCGTGCACGGCATTCGACATCACCACGGTATCGAGCACGGGTTTGATCGCCTCCGACACATAGGCTTGTAGCGGGTGGCTCTCGACAGGCATACGGATTCCGGCCATGTCGGCAATCACACTGGAGTTTCCAGCAACAACCACCCCTACTTTGGGAGTTTGAATATAGCCTCTGCTTGTTTCAACCCCAACAACTTTGGCGCCGTCGCGACGGATACCCGTGACTTCACAGTTTTGAATAATATCCACGCCCAACGCATCGGCGGCACGGGCATACCCCCACGCCACGGCGTCGTGCCTAGCCGTACCCGCGCGTGCTTGAAACGACGCGCCTAACACAGGGTAACGAGCCGTTGGCGAGCAATTAAGTAAGGGAATGGCTTTTTGTACCTGGGCGGTATCGAGCAATACACTGTCAATGCCATTCAAACGGTTGGCGTTAACCCGACGCGCGATATCGCGCATGTCCTGCAATGTGTGGCCCAAACTGTACACGCCGCGCTGTGAAAACATCACGTTGTAGTTCAAATCCTGGCTCAGCCCTTCCCATAGTTTGAGTGACTTTTCGTAAAGATGCGCAGCTTCGTCCCATAAATAGTTGGAGCGTACGATAGTAGTATTAC
>CAYGNS010000197.1:0-5447 GCA_964351295.1 uncultured Gammaproteobacteria bacterium | reverse complement strand
ATATTGGGGAGCACAGATTTACGTGGCACCACCATCAACGCACCGCAACCATTGGGCAAAAATGCGACGCAGGCACTTGAGTTAAATTTGGATATGCGCTTTGGTAACGCCACTATGCAGCAAACCATCGATCTTAAACTGGCGGATCGCGCGCGCGTGCAATTACGGCAAAACCCGCGAGCTAGTGGTGGCACGGTTAAATCAGATTCTAAGGGTTCGTTCTTTGACGCAGCTGAGATCAGCCTTGGACATTTGCGAGGCACAAACCAACGCGATGGAGTCAATTTCAATATCGACTCTGCGCGGATCAACCTTGATGACTGGCTCGAAACAATCATCGAGATTGCTAGCTTTGAGCCAATGCAAGAGGTTGCCGATACCCAGTTTTTGGATGCGATGCGCAGCATTGCTATTAAGGCTGAGAATCCTATTTTGTTAGGGCGGCAATTCGGTGCGTTAGAATTGACCGCGCACTCGTCGGATGGTCACTATTGGTTTGGCCATGTGGCGGGTGATCGTGTGGTCGGTAACTTACAAATGGAGCCTAGAGCCCCTGTTAGTCAGTTTCGACTAGATCTGGAGAAGCTCCACTTAGATCAAGAGCCCGAACAAGTCACGGAGTTAGCTCCGATTGACGCCTCGTTGAGCACCAGTAACTACCCGGCGTTAGATATCAATATTGAAGATTTTAAAATGGTCGATATGGCGTTGGGAAAGCTCATTTTCAGAGCCGCACCCACTGGTGATGCTTGGGTTATAGATCACTTGAGTCTTGAGGACGCTGGCCTGATTACCACGGGTTCTGGACAATGGCGCAATAGTGCGGAACTAGGCAGCGTTACGCAAATCGATTTTGTGACCGATATTCAAGCCGCAGGTGATGCGTTGGACTCGCTTGATTTTGCGGGCTTCTTACGCAAGGGAAAAGGTTATGCTAATGGCCGATTGGAGTGGCAGGGCGCGCCGCATGAGTTTGATTACTCCCGCTTGAATGGTGATTTTGATATTCGGATTAAAGATGGTGAATTAACTCAAGTAGCGCCTGGCACAGGGCGTTTGTTGGGCTTGCTTAACTTCAATGCCATCTTACGTCGCGTAACACTCGATTTTAGTGATGTGCTCGCAAGCGGTCTTAAGTTTGATCAAATGCAGTACACGGGTCTCTTTGCTGAAGGCGAAGCGATCATGCGCGATGCCTATTTGTTTTCGCCCGCCGTCTTTGTACGCATGGAAGGCAAACTCGACTTAGATCAAGAGCTCATCGACATGGAAATGCATGTCTCGCCGGAGCTCGGCGGTAATTTAACATTGTTAAGCGCTTTAGCTAACCCCGCGGCGGGTGCGGTGATGTTTTTGCTGCAGAATGTGTTTAAAGAAGAAATGCGCAGCTCGAGTTTTGTGTCTTATCGCGCGAAAGGCGATTGGGCCGATTTTGAGTTTGTAGAAATTGACAGTAGTGAGCTCGATGAATCAGCGTCTGAAAAGCTTGGCGTCAATGATGCCACGTCCCCCGAGGCCAATGTTGGAAGTTTAGCAACACCCCCAGGCAGCGAACTCTTTGAAACACCGCAGCGAGCTGCTCCCTGATATGTCGCGACAGGTCAACAACGCGCCACAGCGAACCCGCGTCGCCTGTGTGCAAATAAACGCACGAAACAACGTGCAGGCTAATCTCGACGCGGTGACCAAACAGTTGGAGCGCGCCGCCGAGGCGCATGTCGATTTAGTGCTATTGCCAGAGAATTTTGCGCAAATGGCCAACTCAGCCGGTAGCCGTCATTGTGAGCTTTGGCAACCCGAACAGCCTGATTCGAGTGCGCCGGTGCAGCGGTTTTTAAAGTCCGCGGCGGCGCAATACAGCTTAATGATTGTGGCCGGTTCTACGCCCATAAAACCCCACACTGACGCGGCCCAACCTTTTTCGCGCTGTATTGTGGTGGATGCGCGCGGTCAGTTTATCGCGCACTACGATAAGCTGCATTTGTTCGATGTGAATACTGAACTAGCGCAATATCGAGAGTCTGATGATTTTGCGGCTGGCGCACTAGCGCAAGTCGACTCTGAGCCGCCTTCCAATGTGCTGCGCGTCCCCACGGGCACGGATGGTTACAAGCTCGGTTTAACCATTTGCTACGATTTACGTTTTCCGGAGCTATTTCGCCGTATGCTCAATGCAGGAGCGCAAGTATTTACCATACCCGCTGCGTTTACTTATGAGACGGGCCGACGGCACTGGCAAATCCTGTTGCAGGCGCGTGCAATCGAAAACCAGAGTTATGTAATTGCCGCGGGGCAATGTGGTGAACATCCCACCACGGCCTCAATGCAGGGTAAAGCGCCGCCACGTCGCACTTGGGGGCACTCAATGGTCATCGCGCCCAGCGGCGATATCATTGCATCCCTTGGGCACGATGAAGACTTGTTAATTGCCGATATTGACCTTACTCAACAACAAACTGGGATAGCGCAATTTCCCGCAATCCATCATCAGCGTCTGTCATAAAAATGATGGATATCGATACTTTAAGCTGTGTTCAACCCACCACGCCGAACGCAGAGTAACCCATACTAGCGGTAAGTCTTGTTGTAAACCCTCTCAGGTGAGTTGGTAAAACGAGCTCACGTCCAAGCATTGCTATAAATTCTATTGAGATAAACTATGTCATCTATTACCACCTTCGACACCCCCTTTGCCACAGCGACGAGTATGCTGCTAGAACCCACTGGTCTTGCGCAACATCACTTGGAATCTATCTTAAGTCGTTTAAGCGACGTGCAAGGATGTGATTTTGCTGACCTGTACTTTCAGTATGCGAAACACGAAAGCTGGTCTTTGGACGAGGGGGTGGTTAAGAATGGAAGTTTTAGCATCGACAAAGGTTGTGGGCTGCGCTCGGTGGTTGGTGAAAAAACTGCGTTTGCGTACAGCGAGGATTTAAATTACCAAGCGATTTTAGCCGCCGCTGAGGTCGTGGAAGCCATCGGTCGGCGCGGGCAGAACTGCGCCACGCCCAAGTTGCAACGAGCACCCCAACGCGCGGCATTGTATAGCGACCTTGATCCCATTCAACAAAAACCCGATGCGGACAAGGTGGCAATGTTGCACCTAGCCGATCAGTTTGCGCGCGCTAAAGATCCGCGTGTGCAAGAAGTGATGGCGAACATCTCCAGCGTTTACGAAGTGATTTTGGTGGCGCGCAGCGATGGACGCATGGTGCCTGATGTGCGGCCTTTGGTGCGCTTTGACGTAAGTGTCATTGTAGAAGAAAACGGTAAACGGGAACGCGGCAGCATGGGGGGTGGAGGCCGCCTAGGGCTTGATTATTTTGACCAAGCGCTGATTCGCGACTATGCAGAGGAAGCCGTGCGGCAAGCGCTCGTTAGTTTGCATGCCATCGACTCGCCCGCCGGCACTATGGAGGTTGTTCTAGGGGCCGGTTGGCCTGGTATTTTGTTGCACGAGGCGGTTGGTCATGGCCTTGAAGGCGATTTTAATCGTAAAGGTACGTCGGCTTTTAGCGGTCGAATCGGGCAGCAGGTGGCATCCAAACACTGCACCGTGGTTGATGACGGTACATTGCCCGATCGGCGCGGCTCGCTAAGTGTGGATGACGAGGGCAATGCAAGTCAGAACACGCTGATGATCGAAAACGGCATCCTCCAGGCGTATATGCAGGATGAACAAAATGCGCGTTTAATGGGCATGGGCATTACCGGCAACGGTCGGCGCGAGTCGTTTGCGCATTTACCCATGCCACGCATGACCAATACCTATATGCATGCGGGCGAGTATCCACCCGAAGAAATTATTGCCTCGGTAAAAAGAGGCTTATATGCGGTCAACTTTGGGGGCGGGCAAGTGGACATCACATCGGGTAAGTTTGTGTTTTCATCGAGCGAAGCCTATCTGATTGAAAATGGCAAGATTACCCAAGCCGTCAAGGGCGCAACCTTAATTGGCAACGGACCCGAAGCGATGCAAACCATTAGCATGGTAGGCAACGATATGGCGCTAGACAGTGGCGTAGGCGTTTGTGGTAAAGAAGGCCAGAGTGTCCCTGTGGGCGTAGGGCAACCTACCTTAAAAATGGATGCTTTAACGGTGGGCGGGGTACAGCTATGAGTCATTCTGGAAACACGTTGGGGCCGTCTTCAAACAGCGATTTGGGGCGTCCTTTAACCCTGATCGAAGCGGCCGAGTATGCCCTTGCACTCGCTAAGCAAGGCGGTGCGGACCAAGCGGAGGCGGCCTTGCATCAGGGTACGGGGTTGTCGATTTCGGCTCGCCAAGCCGAGCTCGAAACCGTTGAGAAACACAATGATGGCCAATTGGTGGTAACGGTTTATAACGATCATAAAACGGGCTCTGCGAGCAGTGCAGATCTCACCAAGGAGGGTATCGCCAGCACGGTTGAAGCCGCGTTGTCGATCGCACGGTTTACTGGGCGCGATGAGTGCTTAGGCTTGGCCGACGCGGCGCGCATGGCCACCCAGCTATATGATCTGCAGCAGGATCATCCATGGGATCTTTCGGTGCAAGAATTTGGCGAACTGGCCTTGGAGTGTGAGGCCGCAGCCTTGCAGCAAGACCCTCGCATTGTGAACAGCGAGGGCGCGAGCGTATCCAGCTATCGCGGCAGCGGTGTGTACGCAAACAGTCACGGCTTTCTTAGCGTTGGCCATGGCAGTCAGCACAGTCTGTCGTGTTCCGTTATTGCGGCAGACGAACACGGTATGCAGCGTGATTATTGGTATGACTCCAATCGTCATCCCGCCAATTTGGCGTCGGCGCAGAGGATTGGTCAACGCGCCGGCGAGCGCGCTGTGGCACGCTTGGGCAGTCGCAAAATTGCGTCTATCGTGGCGCCGGTACTCTTTGATCCAAGTATGTCTAAGAGTTTGATTAGTCATTTTCTTAACGCGCTTAAAGGCGGTGCGATCTATAAAAAGGCATCGTACATGCTGGATAAAATCGACCAGACGGTGTTTCCGAGCTTTTTCAGTCTCACCGAAAACCCACATTTACTCGGTGGCAATAATAGCGCTTTGCACGACGCCGAAGGGGTGGCTACGGTTCCGGCCCGAGCACTAGTAACCGACGGAGTACTCAATAGCTACGTGCTGAGTTCTTATACGGCGCGTAAATTGGGTACTCAAACGACGGCTAATGCGGGTGGGGTGCGCAACGTGCGGCTAACGAATACTGGCCAAAGTTTTGCACAGTTGCTCACCGAGCTGAATACGGGTTTGCTGGTAACGGAATTGATCGGGTCGAGTATTAATTCTGTAACAGGCGATTATTCGCGGGGGGCGGCGGGCTTTTGGGTGGAAAACGGTATGATTGCGTTTCCAGTTGAAGAAATCACCATTGCCGGCAATTTATCCAAGATGTTCCAGAATATTGTAGCGATTGGTAATGATACCGATCAACGCGGCAATATACATTG
>CAYGNS010000196.1:0-5463 GCA_964351295.1 uncultured Gammaproteobacteria bacterium | reverse complement strand
TATTGGCGGTATAGGCTGTGAGGGCTTGTTCAACACTTATTTTTTCTTGCGGAACCCAACCATCTGGATTAGCGCCGTCAAGCGTGGCACGAGTCACCGCTGCTTGAACACCCATTAGCGGCGAGAGCGGCGCCACTGGCCAGTCCGATCCAAAGCTCAAGATGCCACCCGCGTCGAGAATCGATTTAAACGCATAAGTCGTCAGAATTCGCTCCGCACCGATACGTTTTTCGGCCCAGCGCCCATCGTCTATGGCATGAAATGGCTGCACTGATGCCACAATACCGTATTCAGCCGCCGCTTTTATCGCTGCCCTACTCGGATGCTGAAAATGCTCTATGCGATAACGTTTATCGCGAATATTTTCGCCGGCCACGTCATGCATAGTCTCGATTACAACATCGATTGCGCGATCACCTATGGCGTGAATAGCCACATCAACGTCCGCCGCATGTGCATCGGCCAACATAGCTTTTAGTTGCTCGGCCTCTATTAGCGGGAAACCTGACTTGTCGGGCGCATCTAGGTAGGGTTCGTAAAACCACGCAGTGGTTGAGCCTAAGGCACCGTCAGTTAACCCTTTAAAGCCACCCCACGAGAGTAATTCACTTGAATAGCTGCGGTCTCCCAAATCTTGCAATACTTCGCGCCAATACTGGATTGGCGTGTAGACGATAGTTCGAATGCGTAGCAGTCCCCGTTGATCGGCAAGCACGAACGCCGAGTAAATATCGGCTTCGGAAGGACTCGCAGTCATTACATGCACTTGCGTGAGTCCTAAACTCAATGCGTGCTGCTGCGCGGCTTCTATCGATCTTAATAGTTCGGCTTCGCTTGGTGCAGGTACCGCAGCAAACATGGGGTCGAGTGCGGTGTCTTTTAATACGCCCGTCGGTTCGCCATTATCTGCAAAGACAATCTCGCCGCCCTCAGGCTGCTTAGAGTTGCGGTCGATCCCGGCCAGCTTCAAAGCGGCGGAGTTGGCAAAACCCATATGCCCATCAGTGCGCATCACGAACGCCGGCGTGTTGGGGGTAGCCGCATCAATCCATTCTTTGCGTGGCAGCTCGCCGCCCCACTGCTCGTGGTCCCAATTGCCGAACAGCACCCATTGGCCTGCGTCTAGCTCGTTCGCATATTCGATGATGCGCCGTTTGAACTCCTCTTGAGTTTTGGCATCGCGCAATTGCACGGCGGCTAATCCGGCGCCACCATCAATAAAATGCACGTGGTTATCGATTAAACCTGGAATTACAAACTGACCATTTAGGTCTACCACCTGCGCTGTAGGTGCTTCCTCTGATTGCGTTGGGCGCTTGTTGCCGATATAGCTAATCTGCCCGCCCGTAGTCACCATCACCGACGCATCTGCATTCATGGCCGAGTTACCAGTCCAGATAACCCCGTTGATATACTCAACAACCGCGGGTTCAGTGGCGACGGGCTGTGCAGCCTGAGCTTGTGTGGTGGCCCCAACAGAGAGGATTACGGTTACGAAAATAGCCGCTCTATGAATACTATTCATTAAGGGGCTGGATGGGCGATTTGAATTCATAATTTTCCTCTTTTAGTTCGCGGCTTTGCTTGAAACAGTTCGCGCAGTGTAAATCTTATTACAGTGGTTGTATCACGAAAGGATCAGAGACTACAAACCGCTAGCTCTGCCGATTAAGTTTGTTGATCGTTAACGCTTAATCTAAAACCCGCGCATAGGGTATAGTTGCGTTCCATGCACCAAGCGCACCAGACCGTATGAGCACGATTATCCCAGCCTGCCCCCTTTGCCAATGCGAGTATGTTTATGCCGATCGCACCCTCTGGATATGCCCTGAATGCGCCTACGAGTGGAACGACGAAACGGAGCACGCGAATCAGATTCAAGTGCGCGATGCCAACGGCAACGCGTTGGCCGATGGCGATAATGTGACGCTTATTAAAGACCTCAAAGTAAAAGGCTCGTCCTCGACCATCAAAATCGGCACTAAAGTTAAGATAAACCGTCTGGTCGAGGGCGACCATAATATCGACTGCAAAGTAGATGGGATTGGCGCTATGATGCTAAAGTCAGAGTTTGTGAAAAAAGCTTAGAACAGCCTTATGCCAGAAATTTCTATTCTCGGATGGTTCCACACCATTATCGCCATCGTTGCGCTCGTCGCGGGCTATTACACCTTGGCCGTGCACAAGCTTATCAAGCCTGAAAACCCCACGGGCAAGATCTATTTGATCTGCACGTTTATAGCCGCCGCAACGGCGCTGATGATTTATCAGCATGGCAAATTTGGGCCAGCACATGCGCTTGCGGTGTTGACACTATTGGCCATGCTCGGCGGATGGTTGGTTACTAAGATTCCCATGTTTGCCAAAATCGCAGACTACTTCCAAGCGTTTTGCTATACCGGAACCCTCTTGTTCCACATGATCCCAGCCATCACCGATACGCTATTGCGCCTACCTGTGGGCGCGCCATTTTTAGCAACGCCTCACGACCCACTGTTAGGTCAGTTCTATATGGTGTTTGTCGGCTTGTTCTTAGTGGGCTACGCCGCACAATTCATGTGGATAAAAAGGCAAAAAGCTAAGCGTTAATCTGCGGATAATCACCCTGCGTTAATCTATCGAGTGCGCCGTTGCAGCGGGATAATCACCGCGGCAATCAGCAACTGAAGAGCGCCGTACAAGAGTACGGTGAGCAACACCGCATCGCCGAGCGTATTCGAGCTAACGGCACTGATGGGAAATAGTGACGCTTTGATTAATACGCCAAGGTTTACGTTGCGTACAATCACTTCCATTTCGATTGCGGTGCGATCACGTGCTGATAAATTCAACACATAACTCGCCGCCCAACCCAGTACGCCTAACGCAAGAATCAAACCCGTCACCACCAACACATTGTAATAGCCATAGGCGGCCAGATCGATACGTCCCGCACTACTTGAACCCACTACAATAAGTAAAATACCCAACAACGAGGCGCGAATGCTCCACTTAGAGATTGCATTCGCGGCACTTTGCCAGAAGCGCAAAATCGCCATACCCACCATAAGGGGTAGCAACAAGGTCAGTGCGATTTCGGTAACAATACGCGCCGTTGGCATCGTAAAGTCACTCGGCAGATAGTCTGTGATCAACAAGCCGAGGATGAACGGAGCCGTGAATAAGCACGCTAACGTAGTTAAGCCCGTGATCGAGATCGACAACGGCACGTTACCGCGCGCCAAATAAGTAAAAATGTTCGACACGGTGCCACCCGGCACCGCTGCGATCAACGCAATGCCCACCGCAACTCCCCCAGCGACCCCCGCATAATGTATAAATAACCAGGCCACGATGGGCACTAACAAGAGTTGGATGCTAATGCCATAGCTAACGCTCTTAGGTTCACGCAACACATCTTTAAAGTCATTGCCAGTGAGCGTAGCGCCCATGCCCAACATGGCTGTCACTAATTGAAACGCAGCAAACCAATACTCGTACTGAATGTACAACTCACCCACGATACGGCCCTCGTAAAATTAAAGTACCGCGCGGCGGTTCAAGTTGACTTTCTCTGCTAACAAAAATTAGAACGCAAAAATTAGAACGGTGCAGGATAGCGACGAATCACTTCGTTAATGTCGCTCAGCACATCCTCTGACAAGGTAAGCTCATACGCACCAATGTCCTCGATCAATTGCTCCATCGACGTTGCACCAATAATGGTGGAGGTAACCCCTGCAAACTGAAATACCCAAGCAAGCGACATTTGTGTAACGCTGAGCCCATGCTTTTGGGCCACGGCTTGATACGCTGCGATTGCATCGTGCGAGAAGGCCGTATCGCGAAAAATGCCGTTACGCTGTTGCATAGTCCAACGCGCGCCGGCAGGCTTGGCGCCATTCGCGTACTTGCCCGAGAGTGCACCGCCAGCCAAGGGTGACCACGGTAAATACGCCACATCTTCAAACACACAGGCCTCGATCAAGTAAGGATGATCTTTAAAATGGAGCAAGCTAAATTCATTCTGAATCGAAACCATGCGTGGCAGATTATGCTCTTTAGCCAACGCTAGGTACTGCATGATGCCCCAGGGAGTATCGTCCGACAAACCGCAATAGCGCACCTTACCAGCCTTAACCACGTCCTCAAGCCCACGTAAAATATCGAGCAACCCTTCTCGCTCTTGATCGGCATTGGTTAAACAGGGGTTTACTGTACCCGGCCAATGTTTGGAAAAGTGCGGTGATATACGGTTGGGCCAATGCAACTGATACAAATCAATGTAGTCGGTTTGCAGTCGCTGCAAAGAATCATCAACCGCGGAGTTAATTGCGGAGCGAGTGATGGGCCCGCCCTCTCGAACCCACGGCACGCCCGGCCCTGCAATCTTGCTAGCCAACACAATGTCTTGTCGGCGTGTAGGATTAGCCGTAAGCCAAGTGCCAATGATGCGCTCAGTAGAGCCTTGCGTCTCGGCCTTTGGGGGCACTGAATACATCTCGGCGGTATCCATAAAGTTGATGCCTTGAGCAAGCGCGTAATCGATCTGCGCGTTGGCATCCGCTTGATTATTTTGTTGCCCCCACGTCATCGACCCCAAACACACTTCGGATACTTGCAGATCGCTACTGCCTAACTTTACATATTTCATACTAAGACCTTACGTCACCTTGGTTTTGATTGTTTACTTTATCTATTCACGTCACGCGAAATTGCGGGCATTCTAATCGACGTTCTCCGCGAATTGAATTTTTGGCACCTCAATTTGCCTACATATGTATCCGCAGATTTCGCAGATTTGCGCAGATTATTTTTTAGAGCTCCAGAGCCAATGGCGACTCGTGATGCCTGAGGAACCACGAGATTCATCCACGCCCAAAACACCGCCTTTAAAAATCTGAGTAAATCTGCGTAAATCGGCGGATTATACTTTCCACTATCTGTGCAAATCTGCGGATTATCCGTCTTTCAACCCATACGATCAGCAGACTAAATTTATGGCTCTAGCCCACCACCAGAATACGACCAACTGTGTAACTGTTTGAGCAGCGGGAAGTATACCGCGAGACGTATTGGCCGGTCGTCAATCTGTTGAATGAGTCGGCCGTAAAGCTCAAGTTGGTGCACATGCCGCTCGCGTACTTGGCTTTGCACAAAATGCGCAACATCGCTTTCGCGCGTATCGGTGGTTTTATGATCCACTATCCAGAGCTCGCCATCGTGCTCGAACAGTCTATCGATACTAAACTTGCGCAAAGCACCCTCTAAATACGCGGTTACCGCCAGTTCGGTTTGCGTTGACGCGCGGTCGCTAAAAATAAACTGCGCATGGGGGTCCGAGCGTACTTGCGTCAACGCTTTAAGCAAACGCCGCATCGCGTACGTATGTTGCTGCTCGCTCAAATTGGCCACCGCTAACTCGCGTCGCCAGTTCACGAGGAGAGGATGTTGATAATCGGGCTCGTCTGGCAATGCGCACAG
>CAYGNS010000195.1:0-5467 GCA_964351295.1 uncultured Gammaproteobacteria bacterium | reverse complement strand
CAACGCCCTCACCACCAAGATAGGCTTTCGCATGTTATCCATTGACCCAGTAATTTGGTTTTTTATCTTTGGCGTCGTCGCGGGCGCGTTAAAATCAGAACTACGACTCCCGAGCCCCATTTACGAATTCGTGTCGATGCTGCTACTTCTCACCATCGGTCTTAAAGGGGGCATTGAACTAGCGCAGCAACCCTTCGGCGCGTTGTTACCGCAAATGCTGACGGTAGTTCTAATGGGCTTTTTACTGCCGCTCATCGCCTACCCTGTACTGCGACACATAGGCCGCTTGAGCGTGGTGGACTCGGCCTCGATTGCCGCACATTATGGCTCAGTGAGCGTCGGCACCTTTGCCGTAGCGGTGGCGTACATGAACGCACGCGGTATCTTCTTCGAGCAGCATATGGCGTTGTTCGTGGTATTGCTGGAGATTCCCGCAATACTGGTAGGTATTGTTATTGCCAAAGGGTGGTCAAAAGAAACGCGCTGGGGCGAGGTAGGACACGAGGTAATGCTGGGTAAGGGCGTAATGCTGTTAATGGGCGGGCTCATCATAGGTTGGCTCAGCGGTCCATCCGGTGTGGAATCAATTAGCCCACTCTTCTTTGATCTCTTCAAAGGCATCCTCGCTTTGTTTATGCTCGAAATGGGCTTAATCACGGCAACGCAACTCGGCAGCTTGCGACATTACGGCGTATTTTTAGTGGCCTTCGGCATTTTGATCCCGTTACTTTTTGGCGCGATGGGAGCCACCGTTGGCGTCTTGTTGGGTATGTCGGTTGGCGGTAGTGCCATTCTTGCGACGCTGTTTGCGAGTGCTTCATATATCGCCGTTCCCGCCGCGATGCGTATTTCGTTACCCGAAGCCAATCCTACCTTGTCACTCACCGCCTCGCTGGGTATTACATTTCCGTTTAATATTTTGATCGGTATTACGCTCTACTATAGCTTTGCGCAGTACGCCCAAAAAATTCTAATGCCATAGGGCTTTAGTCAGCACACTTAAGACGATACAAGAGACACTCATGCAAACATACTCTTCCAAACTACTTACAATCTACACCGAAGCCGCGCTGGAATCGTCGCTGATTCGCGCCATCAACAAACTCGGAGCCACAGGCTATACCATTACCAACGCACGCGGTAAAGGTGCTAGTGGATCCCGTACAGCGTTTTGGGAAGCCAACGCTAATATTCGCATCGAGGTTATGTGTAGCGCTGAACTTGCCCAAAACATTACGCAAGATCTACACGAGCAATTCGCACAAAACTATGCCCTAGTTACGTTTACTAGCGACATTGAGGTAACCCACTGAATACGTTATGGTGTGTATCTCCAAAGGGCGACTTTACGCGGCCCCCCCCCCCTTTATTAACCCCTCCGCTTTTTCTCGACTCGCTCAAAAGACCGTTCGACGGAGAATGGCAAAAAGCCTCAAGGTCTATGATGAACAGCAACAATTCCCTCCAGGATCCGTCCACAAGCCGCCGCAAGCTCATTAAAACAGCCTTAAGCGGAACGGCTGCAGCAGCCGCTGTGCTACCTGCCAAATGGTCGACACCAGTACTCAACTCAGTACTAACACCTGCGCATGCACAAACGTCCACCCCTCCAAGCATTGTTAGTGGAGTGTACGCATCCAACGCGCCTATCGCGCTTAACTTACGCGACACCAGCGAACAAGGTTCGCAGTACGCTTTACTGGATATGCTCATTGCACCAGCCCAAGCGCAATCGTATATCCCGGAGATTTGTGAAAATTTTGACGGGCCGATCGACAGTATGGATACGGGTAACTCGACGCTCTACATCCGTGTAAACGAGGACCAGTCAGTTGATTTTGCTATCGACTCATTAGGCGCAGGTGATTCTGGAAATCGCCCCCTTGTGGCTCTTTTGCGGAAGTGTCGGTCAACAGCGATGGCAGTGCCATTCCAGATGCGGCAATCACACTTGACATCTTTGAAGCAGTTCGTTTGAGCAATATGGTAGTGTCCGGCGAAAATGAAATTAGTGGCCAGTACGAAGTAGTCGACTTTAGTGGAGAAGCGTGCGCTGGTTCGTTTACGGCCGTACTCGGCGCTACGTTTCCAATGGCGGTCAATTGTGTCGAAGCGGATTTATAGCCAATCAAACCAGACTTTCCTATTTGATGCGCAGATGTTTTGCGCAAGTATTGGTAATGTACTCGACCAACTGAATTCTAATAGCAATTCATAGCGAAACCTTCAGACGCGCCACAAAGCCTCGGTTGTGGCGCAAAGCGAGTTTCACTATACTCGAGCAGCGAGTAATCGTTTTTTCTTGGGCAAACTATTGTCATGCTAGTTTGTCGAGCCAAACTATCAATTGAGAACAAAAAATGAACGACCACATGAACCCACAAGAAAAACCGACAAGCCGCCGCAAGTTAATCAAAACGGCTATAGCAGGCTCCGCCGCCGCGGTTGTACTGCCCGCTAAATGGTCAACACCCGTACTCAATACTGTGCTCACACCGGCGCACGCGCAAACTTCGACGCCACCCACAATTGTCACGGGTGTGTACGCGTCCATCGCCCCCCTTGCACTCAACGTACAGGGTACTAGTGAACAAGGTACGCAGTACGCCTTGCTAGATTTATTGATTGCGCCTGCCGAAGCGCAGAGTTATATCCCCGAAATCTGTGAAACAGATTCCTCGACTGACGACGCGGGTAATTCAACCCTGTATATCAACGTCAAGGAAGATTTAACTGTGGACTTTGCAATCGACTCATTAGGTTTTGGTGACTCTGGAAGTCGCCCTCCTTGTGGCTCGTTTGGTTCAGTTTCAATGAACTCAGACGGCAGCTCCATTCCGGACGCGGTTATTCCCCTTCGCGACGACGAACAAGTCCGTTTGTTCGGTATGGCCCCTTCAGGTGAAGGGGAAATTTCGGGCATGTACGAAGTGGTTGGATTTTTAGGACCCGTCTGTATGGGTTCCTTTACAGCTGTAATTGGCGCCGTGTTCCCGCTTGCTATTAACTGTGTGGCCCCTAGTACCTAGACTGAATTAAGGCTCGAAATTTTCGGCCATCAGCACAAGCGATGTGGCGAGTAAAATCTTAAATGTTAGATCAAAACACGCTCGCCAAGCCGCGCCAGGTATCGTGGGTAAATATTGAGTCCGACACACCCGCTGGTCTTTCGATAAGAAATACGCGTTTGCAGCGCGAACACCTACTTAACGAAAGCGCCAGTGCAATTTGGAAGTTGTGTGATGGATCGCGCACGATTGCAGACCTGATTGATCTGTTTGAAAAACATTACCCCCAACACGCCGAAGTTCGACAAGACCTACTGGCTCAATTGAACACGCTACTAGAGAGCAAACTCATTGTGCTCGATGGGGGTGTCTCAGCGCTCGAATATGGCGGCGAGGTGGTGCGCACGATCCATCCCACCGCCGAACTACTCTGGCAACTAGAAAAGATACGACAATTTTTGATGGGCAGTACGCGCATCGAAGAAGCGACCCCCCTGACGAGTGATCTAGAAGCCTTACTTGGCGCTGAGGCACTCGCAAAGGCAAAACACCTAGACGTAGACGCGGCCGCTTCAAACTCCGACTCCACCATTGTTCCCTATCGGGCCGCGCTGCGTGGGAAATCTTTTCAAAAATGCTTAAAGAAAATTGTGCGCGAACTGCACGCAAGTTTGCCCGGGGTAAGTTCCAATATCCAAGTAGCTGGGCATGCACTCTATTTGCGCGGCTCGCATATGGGGTGGCACAGTAATCACAGCCGCTCTGATGGGCGCATCTATTGCAGTTGGTCCGAGCGCGGCGAGAGCAACTATTTTCGCTATGTAGACCCATTAACCAACGAAATAGTCACCCAATGGGAAGCGCCTGGCTGGAACATTAAGTCATTTACTATTCCTGAAGATACATCACGCTTTTGGCACTGCATTGGCGCCAACAGCTTAAGGCTATCCCTCGGGTTTCGTTATGAGTTGCCCTTTAGTTCATCGTCTGCTGCAACAGAATAGATAGCTGGATCTGCCCCATTCGCCGCTCTCTGCGGCGCACCGGCCAAGTTACACGCGCCTGAACTCAACGTTGTCGAATCCAATCAATCGCCTGTATAAGCGGGGTTAGGTATGATGCAGCAGGGCAATTCGGGCACATCAAGTACGGTGCGCCGCCACGGGCTGTGTTTATTAATAAAATGAATACGCGCCAGCGGACGCGCCCACTCAACAAAACTATAGTAGCGACCATGCGCACCGCTCCCCACCACCCAATCCTCTTCAGACTGCGACAACCCGCGCACCGCAATAAGCTCATTATCCACCTTGTCGATCTGAATAGCCTCACCCGATGGATAGTGGCGAATATGATTGTCCGCAGAATCGCAAGACCAAAATGACACCCCGGCATTATTAGCCTCAACGCTCTCAAGGTCATGCGCCCGACGGCCATCGATCGCAAGTGTGGCCCGCAGAGTTAAGTCTGCATCTAAGTGCGCAACCAGCGAACGTTCATCGTCTTGCGAACCAAAGCATTGCATCAGCAACCAGCCGTCCTCAACGGGTGCCAACGAATTAATATGATGGTAAGTACCAGGTAGTACCGGCGTCTCGCGGAATTCAATTCGTTGGCCAGGCGCCTCTGCGGTAATTTGAAACACTGCCTGCCCTTCGGTATCCACTCCAAATAAAACACCATTTCGCCAAATCAAATGATGCGTGCTATTGGCCACGGGCGTGTAAAAGTTGGTGGGAGCATGCACGCAACCCTTAGCGAGGCGAAAAGCCCGAATCACTCCTGTCTTAAGATCAGAACGTTTGGCCAAACTAAAACTATGCCGCCATAACGGTGAGGTTTTATGTGGGAAATCAGACACCAAAAGCGAACCTTGCGAGTCCACGGTAATGCCAAAGAACATCCCATAAGCCAGGCGTACATAGCCCTGCTTATTTACCGCATATAAACCACCACGCGTTGTAAATAAGTGTGAGTACTCGGTAATACTGAGCGGATACTCAAGCGGTTCGAGCTGCGCAAAGTGCAATAGTCCGCGTTCGGCAAATAAGGCTAAAGCGTCGAGCACCTGTGCACGGGCTGCTTCTTCGTTGAGTTCAGGGTGCAGTGTTGCATAGTGATAAACGAGTTGGTCAATGGTGCTCGCCCCTTCCTGGCATAACCCCCATACCACGCTCTGCGCGCGCGACAAATCCAGTGTCTGCGTATCAAGACACACGCGAACCACATTTTCATTAACTGAGCTGAGCGCGCCGTAGGTTACGCGCGGTACAAGTAGGTGAGTGTTTTGCACAGGCAATGAGAAGACGAATTAGAATCAACAAAGAAGGCTTGGGACAAGTTTAACAGGAACGATGGCCCAGGCCGCGAAAGTGCGGTCTGAAAGCCACGGTTGCACAGAAACCCAAACTAAAATTGGAGGCGGCCGCGCAGTGTGCCGAGTAAGCGCTGCAAGCGAC
>CAYGNS010000194.1:0-5495 GCA_964351295.1 uncultured Gammaproteobacteria bacterium | reverse complement strand
ATCACGATACAATCTTTGCTGAATTAAAAAAGGCGTGCGGCGCAAGCAATTAGTCAAGACCTAAAAATTGATGTTTGTTCTCCAACACCAATTTTAAGTATTTGCCATAACTGCTCTTTCCATAACGATGGGCGGCTTCTGCGAGCTCGTTCTCGCCAATAAAGCCTTTTCTAAAGGCAATCTCCTCGAGGCAGGCCACTTTAAGCCCTTGTCTGCTTTCGATGGTTTCGATAAACATACCCGCCTGTAATAAAGACTCATGCGTACCCATATCGAGCCAGGCTAAACCGCGACCGAATACCTGCACCGACAAATCACCCCACTCCAAGTATTGCTTGTTAACGTCAGTAATTTCTAACTCTCCACGGGGTGACGGTTGAATATTTTTGGCCACATCGACCACGCGGTTGTCGTAAAAATACAAACCCGTTACCGCATAATTTGATTTTGGTTTGACTGGTTTCTCTTCCAAACTAATCGCATTACCGTGCGCATCAAACTCCACCACCCCATAGCGTTCGGGGTCATGTACTGGGTAAGCAAATACGGTCGCCCCCTTCGCTTTTTGCCCTGCTGCACTAAGATCTTTGCTCAAATCATGGCCATGAAAAACATTATCGCCGAGCACTAAGGCGCAATCATCGTTGCCCACAAACTCGGCACCAATAATAAAGGCTTGCGCTAAACCATCAGGCGACGGCTGCACCGCATAACTGATATTCATCCCCCACTGCGATCCATCCTGCATGAGCTGCTGAAAACGCGGTGTATCCTGAGGAGTCGAAATAATAAGTACGTCCCTGATACCCGCCAACATAAGCGACGACAACGGATAATAGATCATCGGCTTATCGTACACGGGCAGCAATTGCTTAGACACCGCTTGAGTAACGGGGTGTAATCGTGTACCTGAACCACCTGCTAGAACGATGCCGCGCATATTTTATTCCTCATTGTGATGTAACAGCTCTGCATCGCACGTAGCGTAGCCAAGCGATAAATGTAATTATTATTCGACTGCGGCTTAGTAATCACCGCAGCGTAACTAGCGCTGGCCTAGGCGCTCGCCCACATAGTTTTGCGACACATTTGCGATCCACTCTTCATTATCTAAATACCATTGAATCGTTTTGCGAATCCCGGTCTCAAATGTTTCTTCCGGAGTCCAGCCTAAGGTATTAGCAATTTTGCTCGCATCAATTGCATAGCGTCGATCGTGCCCTGGGCGATCTGCCACAAAGGTGATTTGCTCGGCATATCCTGCGCCATCTGCGCGCGGCTTAATGTCATCTAGAATCGCACAGATGGTTTTAACCACGTCAATATTCGTCATCTCGTTATGCCCGCCCACGTTATACACCTCGCCGACTTGGCCAGTATTGACGATCTTCCACAACGCCTTAACATGGTCATCCACAAACAACCAGTCGCGGATGTTGTCGCCTTTGCCATAGATCGGTAAAGGTTGTCCGTGAATGGCTTTCTGGATAACTAATGGAATCAACTTCTCAGGAAATTGAAATGGCCCATAATTATTTGAACAGTTAGAAATAACGACCGGTAAATGGTAGGTTTTGTGCCAAGCGCGAACCAGATGATCCGAACTCGCCTTACTGGCGGAATACGGCGAATTGGGTTTATAGCGAGTGGTCTCAGTAAACAAACCAGTCTCACCCAAACTGCCGTAGACCTCATCCGTTGAAATGTGATGAAAGCGAAAGCTCTGCTGCTTTGCGGCGCTGAGCCCCTGATAATACTCTCGCGCCACTTCTAACAGATTGTAAGTGCCTACAATATTAGTAGTAATAAACTCACCGGGTCCATCAATAGAGCGATCTACGTGCGACTCAGCGGCTAAATGCATAATGCAATCGGGTTGATATTGCTTAACGAGATTGCGCATTGCTGGCATGTCCACAATGTCCTCTTGATGGAATTTGTGTCGCTCGTGATCGCGCGCAAACCCTAGTGAGTGCAGACTGCCTGCATACGTCAATTTATCCACGTTAACGACCGTCACATCGGTGGATTCGATCAAATAACGCACGAGTGCGGAGCCAATAAACCCCGCTCCCCCTGTTAACAATACTGTTTGACTCATAATCTTGACTCGGAAAATTTAAAAGTGAACTAATTGAGCGATTCCTATGCGGCCGACTGGGCGGTCGAACCGCTATCGGCACTCAGGTTTAAATTGCGTAGAAACTCCGGCACAAGTACCTCAACTTGCGGTTCAGCACTCTGAATTATATTGATTAATTCATCGGCTTCGCGCATGGCCGTAACCACCACCACTGACGCCAGCGCAGCCGTTGAAGTGGTTATGGGAATAGTATGGAGATGCTCGCGAGTAGCGGCAGGATCGAATATGGAGCGCACTTTGAGACTGGCATCCAGTGAACGCAGGTAAGCGATCTCTGTTAAGTCAGAAACACCCACCAGACTGACTTCGGCGTGGCCTTTTTCAACACACGCTTGAAACAGCAGAGAGTACGCATCGCCCGCTTCGCGAAACAATGTCAGAGACGTACTTAAAAACTCCGCGGTCAATTTAGCCTTCTCTGCGAAGCCTGTGGGAGTCAAATAATACAAATAGCGATTGGCGGGCGCCGTACTTATTTTGATCCAACCTTTTTTTACGCAACGCTTGAGGTAAGAATTTGCTAAGCCCAAGGCAATACCCATCTCTTGCGCGAGATGTCGCTGACTAATATCGTCGCGTTGCTCAATGGCCTGTAACAGCCCGAGCGTCAATTGCTTTTGCTTCTCAGAATCGTTCATTTAGGGTAGCGAAGTTTTCTGTTATCCGACCTACGTAGCGTTCAGGGCGTGAACACTAGCAATTTTAAGGCACTTTTGTCAAAACATTTTTACTCAACTTCTTAGCTCGGGCCATTCAGTCGAATAATGAGGAGTTAATGTTCACAGAGGGTCAGAGCATGGGTGGAGCTTGTCACAAAAGCGTCACTAAAGTGACGCCAAATAGTCACATAGCCTTTCTATAGTCGCGCCAAAGAAAGCCAATAGCCGTTTAATGCCAATAGCCGTTTATAGCGATTGAAAAAAGGGCTTATACCGATTTAGGGAGGAGCAAACAATATGACATTCGAACAATCCTTAGAAAATAATACGCTAGCGCCGTCCCGGGACCTAAGCCCTAATCATTTCGATACAGACTCGAGCCCGGAGAATAGAACGGAGCACGCCACGCAGTCGATTAAATCCGCTGTATCGGTTGCAGCGACTTATCAACAAGTGATGGATTTAAATAATTATGAAAATCCACGCGGTTATATGGCCTACGCGCTTGGGCGTCTAGAATACGCGGTTAAGACCCGCACGCTGAGTGCCGGCGAAACCGATCACCTCGTCGCGTATCCCGAACCGCGCAACCGCCTGATCAAAGAGCTGTCACAATGTCAATTGTTGGGCCAGACACCCGATGGCAAAGCAATTTTCCTATTCCAATATCGCAGCAACTCCAGCGTCATGCGCGAGCTTGGTCGCTTGCGCGCGCTAACCTTCAAAGTGGTTGGTGAAGGCACCAAGCAGTTGCGCGACACGGATGCGTACGACCAATACTATCAGCATATTGTTTTATGGGATGAGGCCGCGCTAGAAATTGTTGGCTCGTACCGCATTGGCGAAGCCCATGCACTGAATACTGCGCGCCAACCTCTTTACACTGAAGGTTTGTTCGACTACCAACCGAGCATGCGCGCCCTCTTCCCATTCGCGATTGAACTCGGTCGTAGCTTTATCCAACCAAAATACTGGAGCAAACGCGGACTTGACTATCTGTGGATGGGCATTGGTGCCTATCTAACTGCTCATCCGCATGTACGTTACTTGTTTGGCGCGGTGAGCATCTCAAATGAATTTCCAACACTCGCTAAGCACCAAATCGTGGCGTGTTTTCAACACCATTTTCAACCGCTCGATCACCGTCAGATAGCCCGCGCGAAGTTACCTTTCAGGCTTGATCGCGGGGTACTTGAAAGCTTTAGAGACATGGATTATGACGACAGCTTGAGCTACCTCAAAACCGCACTCAAAAAGCAGAATGTGGTGCTCCCCACTTTGTATAAGCACTATGCCGATTTATGTGAGGCCAAGGGCACACAGTTTGTCGACTTTAATATCGACCCAAAGTTTTCGCATTGCATTGATGGTCTGATGCTTGTAGACCTCGCGTACATCAAAGACAAAAAGCGTCGACGCTACCTAGAACCGCACTCGGCACCGCAGCATTAGCAAACTCCTGCTACAGCGAACAATGGCAGTCGCAGATCGAGTTTAACAAATCGCACACTCACCCAAACTCTAACGTAACCTTCTCCCACCATTATGGCCAAAGTTGATCTGCACGTTCATTCTAAGTACTCAGACTATCCAAGCACATGGGCGCATAAATTTTATAAGTCCCCAGAGAGCTTTACTGAACCCGAGACGATCTATAAACAAGCTAAAGCGCGTGGTATGACGCTGGTTACCATCACCGATCATGACGACATTCGGGGAGCTCTCGAGCTAGTAGCCGCCCATCCTCTGGATACCTTTGTGTCCTGCGAGATAACCACCTACTTCCCCGAAGATCAATGCAAAATCCATATCTTGGTCTACGGCATCAGCGAACGGCAATATGAAGAGATCATGGTGGTACGCGCATCAATTTATGATTTACGCGATTACATTGTGGAACACAACATTGCGTACTCGGTGGCGCACGCTACCTACGACCAGGACGGTAAGTTACGCTTTGAGCACGTCGAGAAACTTGTATTATTGTTTGACGTATTTGAAGTGATCAATGGCGGTGGCGATGCGCAGAACAATTTACTTCTGCACCGCTACCTAGAGGGTCTGGACGACGAAGCGCTGGACGAACTGCAAGCTAAGCACAAAATTCAACCGATAAGTGTCGACCCATGGGTCAAGAGCTACACGGGCGGCGCAGACGATCATTGCGGTATTTTGATTGGTACGGCCTATACGCAAAGCGACGCCAGCACCGTTGCTGAATTTCTCCTGTCGTTGCGTAAAAAACACACTTTGGCCAACGGCTTGCACGGCACGTTTGAGTCCTATGCCACGGGAGTCATCAAACACATACACGACTACCGCTTAGACCGTGATTCGAGTTACGTCACGTCCAAAATGAACGAGTTTTTAGAGCTCTTCTTTACCGGTTCTGAAGGAAATTGGTTTAGCCGCTTCAAGAAAAGCCGCTCATTAAAATACCTCAAACGCAAAAATTCTAAAACGCATTCGGCCTTGCACCGACTACTTAACAATATTGAAGAACTAAAGACCGAGGACATCGCCACAAAGATCCCGGTGGTTTACGAAGACATCAATCATCTTCACGATGAAATGTTTATTACCGTGCTTAATTCGATATTAAAGAGCTTCCCACAAGGCGATATCTTCACCGCGTTTCAAAAGTTTGCGACCGTATTTCCAATGACACTACTCGCGCTGCCCTTCCTTGGGTC
>CAYGNS010000193.1:0-5506 GCA_964351295.1 uncultured Gammaproteobacteria bacterium | reverse complement strand
CGCCCGCCCCCGATCTCTCCCGATAATACCTTCGCCCGGTGGCAACGCACCCGCCCGCGCAACCACCTCCTGCAGCCTTAGGTCGTCGCGCGGATGAGAAGAAAAAGTTCCATGATAGGACACATTTTGATTGGCATACCGTGCTTGAAAATCGCTGTAATCCTTTAACGCGCCGAGGGCAGATAAAAACTCAGCCGGCTCATATTGTGCACCATATAAGAATTCGGCGGCGTAGGCATCCGCTTCAAGTTCCCGCTCGCGACGATTTTCGGCAAAGCGTTCTTGGTTGGCTAGGCCTACCGAGTTCATCACGCTTGAGCTGCTCGTAAGAAAGCCGGCGACAATGGCACCGATGTTGCCAAGAGTTATGTCGCTGACGGTGCGAGTGCGATGACGCCCCACGTTGTGGCCAATTTCATGGGCCAACACGCCAGCTAACTCCGCTTCGGAGTTCATGAGTGTGAGCAAACCGCGATACACATACACCAAGCCAAAACCCGGCGTCACGGCGTTCACCCCGGGAGAGTCCAACACAAAGAAATAATAGGGCTTTCCAGCGTCTTCCGATTGTTCCACCATGCGCTCACCAAGTTCTTGCACATAGGCCTGTAACTCAGGATCGTTATACAGCTCCAAATTAGCCATAAACTCTTGATGCAACTGCAAAGTCTTACCGGTCAAGGGCGGATTCGCATGCGTCCACTGAGTGGAGCCTTCAGCGGGTAAAGAGCCTTCAGCGGATGAAGAGCCTTCAGCTGCTAAAGAGCCTTCAGCCGGTAAAGAGCCTTCAGCCTCTAAAGAGCCTTCAATCGCTTCCTCGGCCGTCGTCACATTCACTACGCTCAACGCCCAAACGCAGACAAGCGCCCCCAGACACTTTGTTAACAGTCTACAGTTCGATAAATTGTGCATACAATATCTCCCAACGATCAACGTTACTCCACTACCTCGAGCGCACCTTGAGCGTGGACGACTCACCCACAAAAAATTTAGCTAATTGCGTGCTCATGCCCTGACAGGCATTAGACTGTACCCGTGCGACCAACGGCACCGGCACCACGAAGGCCGGCATATACGAGGTTCCGATTGCTTCAGTGCTGACGCGCGCGGCCTCGCTGTAATTCAGCACGTCCCAAATAATCGCTTCATAATCGCTGGTATCTTCCCAAGTGCCAAAACCGAAGCAACCACCACCTACGGTGCTAATACCACATCCCATACTGCCCGCCGAGCCTGTGCGCTCGGTCGAGCCCTCTATCCAAACCATATAACGTAAGCCCATAGCGCGCAGTTTTTGGGCGACTAACGGAGAATCAACAATCACTTTTAAGCGCTCAGTATTGAGCGGTGCCGTGCGTGCTTCAAAATAGGGGTACAAGGCGTCTACAAACTGCTTCTCGGGAATAATCGCTACGGGCCGCACTTCACTGGCAATTTTCTGCCCTACGCAGTCAACCAAGCTCGGCTCGGTTTCAAATTCGGCCGAATGATGTCTACCCAAGATAACCATCGACTCGCCCGACTGTAGCTCGATGGGCGGCGCCAACTGAACATGGTCAACACTGACCGTAGTACAAGCTCCAACGCCACCAAGCAGCAGTGGCATTAGTACTAAACGCGTAAATTTCATCATTGCTCCTCCGATACGGTTGACGGAACGTCCGTGATAGGCGTAGCGCCTTGCGCAACTGTCTTTGCTTTAACTAACTCCTGAATGCTGTTTTGCAGCGGTACGCCGATACTAATCTGCGCGCCTACATCGCGTAATGCCACATTCGTAGCCGCGTCAAATGCCGCCTCCGCACCCTGCAAAAAGGCGGTGGGAGTTTTGCCATAACCCTTAATCACCCAGTCAGCTAACTCTTCCTCATTGGCATCCGTTAACGTGATTCGATACTTGAGCGAAACTTCGTAGATGTTCAAGGCCGTCTCAGCTGGAGCACTGTACTGTACGCTCAATACCGAGGGTGTAATAAATAGGTCTATAGGTGTGGTCTTGGCTTGGTTAGCCTTATCCAGCAACGTGAATGCGCTACCAAACACCTGCCTAAACATCGCCGTTTGAGCGGCACCAAACTCAAGGCTCTTTATAGAACGGTCTTTGTCCTGTTCGATATAGGCGTAGTTAGAGAATTCTTCAGTCAAGTTTAGCTGCGCAACAATCGGCAAGCGCTGCATCAGAGGCTTCGGCACATCGCCTTCAACGACTACGGTAGAGGCGCAACCCGCCAATAGACAGACGGCTAAAATGCTTATGATTACATTTGCCTTATACATAATTTTCCCACTCCTATCGCTGCCTTTTAGTCTACGCATAAGTTGTGCGTGCGCCGCCAGTAAAAGCGTACAACCGACTTTTCGACTAACGCACATCGTTTAAACCAATAAACGATCCATTGTTCTGCTCTGCCAACAAACGCATTAGATTAGCGTAGCGCATAGCATTGCTGTTCACACTCGGTGGCCCCGCAAAATGCACGGGAAATCCAACCGTGTGAATACGCACCAATGTATCGCCAGCACGGTTAGCCTCGTTGAGTTTTCTAACGATACTGGCGGTACGGGCAATCGAGCTCCCGTTAAAATCATCGCCAAATACATACAAACTAATCTTCTTACCCTTTTCATAGTGCCGACGAATCGCCGTATAAATACCTTGCTCGGGACTACTGTTGCTAAAGGATTTCCAGTCAGGCAGGCGCTCCAAAATGCTACGTCGCCATACTAGCGAATCCTCAATCCATTCGCCTTCATACTGCGGAAACAAATATTGGCCTTGGTCGTCCATAATCTGGATGCCCTTTACTTGTGGGTAAATGGCGAGCACGCTGCGCACCTCACGAATTAGTCGTCCCCACGCTCGGCTCTGCATACTGCCCGACGTATCAATAATAAAAATAATGTACTCACTGTCAACGGGAATGCCCCCAATGTAGTTACTACTGCTTTTATGGCGCTTAAGTAAAGCACGCATTTCAGCTGTGAGACTTTGCAGCGCAACCTGTAGGTCAGCCACCGACGCTTGACTATCCAGCCCGCCTTCGGCACTCGCGGCCAAGCGTGCCTGCAACGCGTCGTACTCCGCGCGCAGTATCGCAACGCGTTCCTCCGTGTCTCCGAGCTGCTCCTGCTTAGCGTTAAGCTCGGTCTCTAAATACTCTATCTGCCCACGTATCTCGAACAGGCGTTCCTGCAACGCACGGACTTGCCCCATTTGTTCTATTGGCGCGTCTTCCAAGACTAAGGGTTGCGTTGGCTTGAGAATAACCAACAGCAAAATGATGGCGCCGAAACCACAACAAATGATATCCAAGAAAGAGATGTTGGCGTCCACCGAAGCACGCCGAACGCGACGACTCATGGCCACCCCCGTGCCGGCGTTAAAAACGATCCCTTACTGATTTGCGCAAGATGCCAGTACACTCCCGCCGCATAGGGATCGCCTTCAAGCGGCAGTAGGATCGTATTGATGGGAATTTTCGGCTCCAACGAGCTAATCGATTTGTAAAACAGGCGCATACGTTCTGGTCCATCGATTGAGCCGCTTTGTGCACTGCCTCGCGCGAGCGTGGGCAAACCATCGGTGATCAAAAAAATGGTGTCGGGCATTGGTCGCATCTGCATCGCAGTTTCTATGGCGCTTTCCAAGTTAGTGCCATGCTGGGGGCTCACACCGTCTAAACCCTGCACTGCTTTCGCCACCGACACTCGATCCGTTACACGGTACCATCGATTCGACTGCGGCTCGATAATGGCCGACACGGCACGATTAAAACTCAATATTTGAAAATCACTCTGCAAAGGTAAATTGGCCACCACCCATTGCGCGATTGCCTTCGTGCGTAACCACTTAGGTGCCTGATTTCGCACCTCCTCTGGCAAGCTCCGTCGCCTTACAATATTCACAATCGTGTCGTCCAACATACTCGCGGAAGAGTCGACTAATATGAGAACATTGCGACCCGTCATGCGTAGCCCAGTTAAATATTGCCGCTGTCCATCGCCCGAAAATTCATAAGCTTTACTGCCCGATACTGCGGTGTTTTGTAGTGCTCGCTTTTGTTCTTCGAGCTCCGCTATCCGAGCCTTTAGGCCCTGGGCCGTCACCGGCGCATCTGGTGCGTCGTCAGGCAACTGACTTTTTAATGCTTCAAGCTCTTCACTGATCCTTCGCGCCAACCCCTGTGCCGTAACGGTTTCATCGCTCAGTTCACTGATCGTATTGCGAATACGCGCGAGCTGCTGTTCTCCCAGCAGGATCTCTTCTTCCAATAAATTGGCTTCGGCGAGGGTTTTGGGATCAGTGACTGTTGCGGGACCATCGACCACATGTTTTAGTAACAAAAAAATCAACACCGCCGCGCCGAGCCCGCACGACATGATGTCCAAAAACGATAAACTAAAGGTGGACGTAGTGCGGGTTTTTTTAGCCATGGCTATTGTTCGACTCGGATTAAAGTGAGTACGCCGTCTCCCAAATCAGACACGAGTCGCTCGCCCACGCGTAAAGGGGGCTCGAGTCTGGCACCCGCCGCACTTTTGAGCTTAGCAAGCTGAATCCACTCCAACACATTCGGTGCACCCTCTGCAAAGCTCAATTGGCCGGCACTAAACCCCACCGCCGCACGCTCGACCGGTCTTGCAATACCATTGCACACAAGGTGCGTCGCATTGGCTGGATCATGTGCCGCCGTAGCACCGGACGAACCCGATTTAGCCGAACGCGCGGTGATTGAGCTAGTCGCAAGCGGCAACGCAGTAATAAGGGGTACGCCGTCTTGGTGGTCGGGCAATTCAACGCCCTGCGCAACCGACAGCAGGTCAGCGGCACTCGGTGCCATTCTGATATCAGTTAAATAGCGCTCCGCCGAACGCTGAACCAACTCAGGGTGGAAGGCGCCGTTAATGTCAATAAGCACTCGATAGCCAGCCAGAGGGGGTAGCGCGCCAAAGCATGCGGCTGTGGCCTGCAGCCAAAAGACCTCATCTATGCTTTGCGTGTACACTTTTTGCTTAAAGTCTACGGCTAGCTTGGCACCACCGTGGTCCACGATGGCCCTGGCAGCCGCATTCAATTGGTCAAACAATTGTTGCTCGGTACTCGCATGGTGCAACGGGTCAAAGCGATCTTGTTCGATAAAATTAACTTGCACCCGATTCATGATAGCGTCTTGCAGTTTTGCGATGGAACAACCAGCTATAAGCTCATGCGATTCCAACTCAAGCGTATCGGCCGATGCGTGTACCAAGCTCACCGTCGTTTGGTTCAAGCCTATATCCACAAGGGCAAACGGCCGCAGATCCGTATTTTGGTTGAGCGCGCTCATCAGCACCGCTTTATTGATGATTGCCACTGGCTGCATACCAGCCGCTTGTGCGATGCCAATCAGCATTTGTAATTGGTGCGGTTGATAGTGAGTAGGCACCACCAACGTTACTTCTGCCACAGCATGTATTCGCTGCAGCACTTCTAGATGCTTATAAACCAGGTCGGCGCTATGACGAA
>CAYGNS010000192.1:0-5545 GCA_964351295.1 uncultured Gammaproteobacteria bacterium | reverse complement strand
CCAAAGCTTTCGTGCCGAGCCCCCTGCCACCTAAACCACCAATCGAGTGGAGTAATGCGCTACGTTTGCAATTTGATAAAGCGCATTCGGCAATAGGTAAGTTGGATGCGGTTACCGAGTTTCTTCCTACAAACATGTTGCTGTATAGCTATGTGCGTAAGGAAGCGGTGCTTTCATCAATGATTGAAGGAACAAAATCTTCTTTATCCGATTTGCTTGTGCATGAGGTATCACCGTTGGAGGGTGTGCCTTTAGACGACGTGACGGAAGTCAGCAATTACGTTGCGGCAGTAGAGCTAGGCCTGAAAAGGTTAGATGAAGGTTTCCCGATATCTGTCAGGCTGATTAAAGACCTGCATAAAGTTTTGCTTTCAGATAGTCGCGGTAGCACCAAGATGCCGGGAGAAATGCGTAATAGCCAAAATTGGATAGGTGGCACGCGCCCAGGTAACGCAGTCTTTGTTCCGCCGCCACCGCATTTGCTAATCGAAGGCATGTCTGACCTAGAAAAGTTCATCCACGACGATAGCCGAAAGATCTCGACAGTTCTTAAAGCAGGCTTAGTACACCTCCAATTCGAGACATTGCATCCATTCTTAGATGGGAACGGGCGTGTTGGACGGTTGCTGATAATTCTGCTCTTTATGAGCGAAGGGTTGCTTAGAGAACCATTGCTATACATTAGCCTGTTTCTAAAAACACATCGGCAGCGTTACTATGAATTGCTAAATACTGTGCGATTGGAAGGCGATTGGGAAAGCTGGCTTGTCTTCTTCGCTGAAGCGGTTGAGAGTAGTGCAAACTCAGCCGCAGACTCGGCTAAAAGGCTGTTTGAGCAAGCAGAAAAAGATGCTGCCATCATAGAGGCGCAAGGCCGTAGTAAAGTTAACCTTAAAAAAGTCCACAACCATTTTCAGCAGAGGCCAATCAGCAACAGCATAGCTATAAAAAATGAGCTCGAGCTAGCGCCGGCTACAATTCAAACGGCCCTGAAAAAACTCTGTGACATAGGTATTTTGATAGAGATGACTGATAAAAAGAGAGATCGAATATACGCCTACAAGTCATATATCGATATCTTGAGTGAAGGTAATGAGTTGCCTAACTAGCGCTTCGATAGCTGGCTGATAGTGCTTATAGGGACGGTCGCGACTAGAGACAGCTTGGATTAAGGGGCATTGATCCCTTTAACAACACGCTAGCTTCGCTGTCATTTGGAGTACGCGTCTCTTGTTAAGCTACACATATTTGGAGTAGCCTTGTCGAACAAATCTAATCAACCCGACTTTACTCGCTAATGCAAAGCCTCAAAATTAATACAAGTCTCTTGAGAGCCTTATTTTGTTTGGTCATTATGTTCGGCTTTACCTCAATTAGTTTTGGTCAAAACAAAGTTGTGGTGGTGCCCTTAGGAGACAGTGAAAGAGGTAGTGACTTAACTGATGTTGATCTAGTGCCTCTACGAGTCTGGCGCGGACTTGTTGATGATGATGGAACAAAATTTGGAACCGGAAGATTTACATCCTCAAGAATATCCACCGGACGATACGATGTAATCTTAGATTTAGATATTCCTGGGCTGGATTCGAGCGGATTGGGAATCCCTGGCTTTGGTGCACCTGTAGTTAGCTTAAGGTTTGCAAGTCCGGGCGACACAATTAATATTACGGCGCAAACTCGCGCTATAGGTCGGTCTGGCCAAGTCGAAGTCCTTAGCTTTGAGGTTCGTACCTACGACTCAGCAGCAGCCCCAGCAGATCGAGCATTTTCATTTCATTACATGCTTGATGAGCCCGAAGAGGTGCCTGAAACAAAGGCGGTCAATTCCTTTCATCCAGCTGTGCAGTGTACAAATGTTGATGGAATCGAAACCTGTAGTATTGGTAAATAAACCAATCCGTTTTATCGCCAACAATTAGTTGCGGCGTCAGGTTTTGCCTTTTGCAAGTATTAATAGCGTCTGTCCCGTCTAACTACCTTATCTTACTCTTCACTATGTTAGTCATTTCTGCCGTATTTATCGGCTTTACTTATCAATCTTACGGGCCTCAAAAGTCCACTGCTGTTCTCTTTCAGCCACTTGGTGTGAATTAAGTGGGCGAAGGGTCTAGTGTATTGACCTCGGCGAGTAGTCGCTACCACGGGTTAGATTTTCTGCGTGCTTTGATGATGAGCCTGGGGTTAGTGCTGCATGCAGCGCAGCTCTATTTAGTTATGCCTATCGTTGATTATTATTGGGACCCGATGCGCTCGATCAGTATGGACGTACTGCTCATTTTTATTAACACCTTTAGAATGCCGACCTTTTTCATGATGTCTGGGTTCTTTACGGCCATGTTGTTTGCGCGCGGGGGGCTCGATGGATTGATGGCTACCCGCTATCAACGATTTATTTTGCCTTTCATTATATTTTTGCCGCCATTGGCGATTGTTATGTCTGCACTCCGAATCTGCGCTTACTACCTTATGGAGACGGGTCAATGGGGGTTTAACCTCGCGTTGGTGCCGCCACACACGCTTTGGGATAACACGCACAATCTCTGGTTTTTGTATTACTTGATAATGTTTGTTCTAACGGCATGGCTCGTTATCAAGAGCACGGTATTTCTTCCTGAATCGATAACACGTTGGTTCAAACGCACAGTAATGCAACGCTCTATTACATCAGTAAGAACTATAACGATTGCGGCGCTGCTGCTTGCTGTAATAGGTAGCACAAGCCATGCCGGTCGAATCAGCGCCAATCTAAGCTTTCAACCTGAGTTGGTGGTGTATTTAAGTTTTGGGGTGTGCTTTTTCTTAGGGTGGATGTTGTTTCAGCGTGTGGATGATTTAACGCGGCTCGCTAAGAGATGCTGGACAGCTATGGGTTTCGCTTTGTTAAGCTTGCTGCTAGGACTGGCTGGCTTTGCTTTTCAAGGTGAGCCAAATAGCCAACACTACGCAGTTTTTCATTGGGTTCTCTCAATAGGGACTGGTTTTTCAATCGTATTTTTCATGCTCGGTTTCGTGGGCATCTTTAATCGCTATTTCAGTCAACACAATAAATGGATACGTTATTTTTCGGATAGCGCGTATTGGGTATTTATTTTTCATTCGATACCGCTAGTTATTTTTGCAATGCCGTTGTATTTCTGGGATGTACCCGCTGAGCTTAAATTTTTAGTCGTACTCGTCGCCACGATATCTACGTCGCTACTCACATATCAGTTGTGGGTAAGAGAATCAGTTATTGGGAAGTTGCTCAATGGTCAGCGCTATCATAGCGTTCCTTGGCGAGAGTCCTGAGGCTCATACAAGATGGCCGATTAGTCATAAAACTCAACCGCAAAGTATTCATCGTTCGTTTCATTCCAATCTGCAAAAGCTTTAGTTTCAGCGTCTTTCTTAGCATCAGACCAACGCTGGTAGTTCTCAATTTGCGAAACGGTGAGAGTCACATCGTATGCCTCGCTCATCGCCTTACAAACGTGTTGATAATCTTTGTATGCATCTTTGGCACTATCAACAGTTCCAAAAGTCTCCAAAATTGAGTCGGTGAATATCTGCTTTTCATTCTCGAGCTCGGAGCGCGAGGCGACTAGTGTCACTTGCATTGTAGTCATCTTATAACCCCCTAAGGTACTGACAAGTTAACGTTTGAAATCGTAAAAGTATACAGCACAAATCTCAAGCAACTGCGCTTTCCAATTCTGCAAACGCGCTTGTCCCAATGTAATCCCCCCAATAATCAGCTGACATTTTAAGTAGAAAATTCTTACAATCCAACTAGGCGAGTTTTATATGCGGGCTTCCCCGATTTACCGATAGCCCGATTCTGGAGGTACTGGGGGAGGTAAAGGGGACACACGCGACTAAACTTCGGCGTTGAGTCATTCCATTGGCTCGTTTAACAAACAACCACTTAGATATACCGAGAACGACCGGAAGGTGTTAGTGTTAAAAGCGTGTGTCCTTTAGTTTTCGGTGATTCAAGGAGTTGTTGCCGATCGCTCACGGAGCCAGTTGCGTTGTGGCGCGCCAATAAAATGATTTACTAGATCAAAAATATACCAAAAGACTGGCCGTTCATTATTGGTATAGAAGATAAGCTAATGAGCATTAACATGACTAAAAAAGACGTAAAGATCCAAGCCTCGGAAAACGACACCGTTGAAATTAA
This sequence comes from uncultured Gammaproteobacteria bacterium, assembly GCA_964351295.1. Lineage (GTDB taxonomy): Bacteria > Pseudomonadota > Gammaproteobacteria > Arenicellales > Arenicellaceae > Arenicella. The sequence goes on along the minus strand of CAYGNS010000192.1, from coordinate 1,383 downwards.
ATCTCTTGTTCAGACCGAGCAAAATATTGTGCGGCTTACCTTTTGGCAGACTATTCTTTCGGTTGTTGGCGTTGTTATCGCTGTGATTGCGCTTTATGCAGCCTTAACAGAATCAGCCGCAGTTCGCCAACAAACGTCAGCTGCGGTCTGGCCGTTCGTTCAATTGATGATTGAGGATTACGATACAGAGGACGCAGCTGGCTTCTCGCTCGCATTCGATAACGTAGGCGTTGGACCAGCTAAGATGCGAGACGTGCGTGTAATGATCGACGGCAAAGTTGCTCGAAACTGGGCTGAAGTGGTAGAGAGCGTAGATGGTGACCTCAACGCTCCGGTAAACCGAAACTTTATTAGTGACCGGGTGCTACGACCCAAAGAATCCGTACAGGTATTTGCTACTAACGATGCTGAGCTAGCGCGACAACTGTTCGGTGTGCTGAGCAGCCCCAAGAGTTCAATCGACTATTGCTACTGTTCGATTTTTGACGATTGCTGGCATGTGAGTAGCCAAAAGGATCTGCAAAAGCCAGATGCTGTGGAGAGTTGCCCGGATTTTGGTGGTGATACTTATCTGAATTGAGTGGGGCTTTTTCCTCATTGTGAGGGTGGGCAAGTTTCCCTTTTTGTGACGCTAAGCAATCGCTCGAGGGTGTCAACGAACTAAACGGCGAACTAAACGGGACAGTCGCTCAACGGCCTAAACTGGACGGCGAACTAAACGGGACAGTCGCTCAACGGCCTAAACTGGACTAAACGGGACGGTCGCTCTAAGGATGTGTTGTAGGTTTGGCGGCCAGCTAAATAGTATTGGTCGAGCCTAAGACTTTCAATAGCGGCATTTAGAGCGCCTAATCGAGCGCGCCTCTCACTGATTAATGAAGTGATAGTTTATCGAGTAGCAGCGGCTCTATCCGAGCAATTGACGATGAGCGTGGGTCGATGGGATGCGTTGATACTGATGATCTAAGCAGAATTGCTTTACGATATGCTCCGAACCAACGAAATGACTGAACTGTTGCTCAAATTGAGTCGTTAGTGTTTGCCACGCGTCTTGATCTAGGCTCATGCGCTCCAGTAACTGGGGTTCAGTCTGGCTGATAAATCCGCGTTTATGTGGATGAATGATTCGCCCCGTCCATTCGATCAACTCAATGTAGTCAGCCAGTTTAAAAGGGATGCCACGGACTCCTTTGCGGATGCCCACAAACTGATCGATTGAAGGCTTGAGGCGCTTTTGTTGAGCGAGCGCCTTAATGCGTTGCCTAATGCTGGTGTGGTCAGACTGCTCTGGGGTCTTGGCCATCTTGGCTCGAATAGGGTTGAGATCCACATAGGCCATGCAGGCGAGTAGGGCGCGCTCGTCTAACAGGGCTTGGCTTTTAA
>CAYGNS010000191.1:0-5580 GCA_964351295.1 uncultured Gammaproteobacteria bacterium | reverse complement strand
CTTGATGGCCAATATCCCACACGATTCGATCATGTGGTGTATCAAATACATAGTGTAGCGCTGTAGTCAGTTCTACCGTGCCTAAGCCTGCGGCAAGGTGACCCCCAATTTTGGCGACGGTATCGATCAAAAATTGCCGTGTTTCATCGCACACTTGCTGGAGTTGCGATGGCTCGCATTCGCGCAGATCCTGCGGAGAATTGATCTTCGCTAGAAGCGGGTATTTATTGGATAGTTCTGACACGCTAAATATTCAATTAGGTTCTGCTAACAGCGATGCTAGACAACAAGCGGTGGAGACCATGTTTAGGTGGAGCATTGCTCTGTACCTAATGTGTTCGCGCCACTACTAATCGGGCTAGATACTCCAAGGGGACGGTATTATCACTGATTGCCTGAATGCTTTCCAACGCTTCTTGTAAAAGTTTTTGCGCGAGGCGGCGCGATTCCGTCAACCCCAACAACTGAGGGTAGGTGGACTTGTTCAGCGCACGGTCAGCGCCAGCCTGTTTGCCCAGCGTTTGTGTGTCGGCCGTTTCGTCTAAAACATCATCCATTATTTGAAACGCTAAGCCCACTTTGGTCGCGTAGGCATCCAATGCTGCGACGGTCTCTACTTCTAAGGTGTACTCGTCGGTCTCAGCACATAAGGCGCCACAAAGTACGGCGGCCTTGATTAAAGCTCCCGTCTTAGCCGCATGAATGGACTGTAAATGGCTGAGGTCCACGGCGTGCCCAGTCGCTTGAATGTCGAGCATTTGGCCACCCACCATCCCGCTGCGACCGGCTGAAACGGCCAACTGATGAATGATTTTGCAGCGCTGCTGCGGTGCAAATGGATATTCGGGTCCACTGATTAGCTCAAACGCGAAGGTAGCGAGTGCGTCACCAGCGAGTATCGCGGTGGCCTCATCGAAAGCTTTGTGATTGCTGGCTTTGCCGCGCCGCAGGTCGTCATCGTCCATTGCGGGGAGATCATCATGAATTAAGGAGTAGGCGTGTACGCATTCTAAAGCGGCCGCGGTAGGGCTTAGCAACGCGATTGGGGCACCGAGCGCTGCTCCGGCCGCATAAACGAGCTGTGCTCGAATGCGTTTACCCGCGGCCAGCACCGAATAGGCCATCGCTTCGCGCAATCGCGCTGGGACAGCATCATCCAAAATAACGCGTTCAAGAAATGACTCGAGCAGAGTAAGGTGCTCGCGCTGCCAGTCGGGCATGGCCATGCTGGCCTCGGTTGATGATACAGTGGATTCGTCGGGCATTAATTTAACCAAATAAGACGAGTAAGCGCTGGGCTGATCGTCGGCTGATTGGCGCTAACCACGGTGCGGGCAGTAATTCCGATCGTGTTCTTAGTGGGTCAGGTGGCAATTCCTGGGTGAATCTAGTGGACAATTAGTTTTCGCTCGGCGCGTTGTCGAGTGGCTTGGTGCTAAACAGCCCATCACTTTCTTTAACTAACACCTCGACTTGGCGTTCAGCCGCTGTTAGAACACTATGACAGTGCTTCATTAAGCCCACACCGCGTTCAAAATCACCCAAAGATTGCTCTAGGCTCTGCTGTCCGCGCTCCATTCGTTCGACGAGGGATTCGAGTTCGGTAAACGCCTGCTCGAAGGTCAGATCATGATCCTTGTTTACAGCTGAATTATTGGTTACTTCTGAATTATTGGTCATGAGTGAATCGCGCTAGGAGCTGCATTTGGCTAATTTTAACATCTCGTTCGATAAAAAAGCGAAAATGCCGCGATACCGCGGCTTAAAGTTCCTTAATGTCGAACAATCGCGCTAAAATCGCGCTCGCACAATGCTGATATTTACTTCATTTTTTCTTACCCTTGACTAAACGCTTAGATTGACCATGACTGCAGATTACAATTCATCCTCGATTGAAGTACTTACCGGCTTAGAGCCCGTGCGTAAACGTCCTGGTATGTATACCACGACGGAGCGACCCAACCATCTCATACAAGAAGCGGTTGATAATAGCGTTGATGAAGCGATTGCGGGCTATTGCAAACGAATCGAGGTTACGCTTTACAAAGATGGTTCGGTAGAGGTGCAGGACGACGGGCGGGGTATGCCCGTAGACCTCCATCCTGAGGAAAAAATCCCAGGTGTCGAGGTCATTATGACCAAGCTGCACGCAGGCGGTAAATTTTCCAATAAGAATTATGAGTTCTCTGGCGGTTTGCACGGCGTGGGCATCTCGGTGGTCAATGCACTGTCTAAGCACTTAGAGGTTTGGGTCAAGCGCGGTGGTCGAGAATACAATATGGCGTTTGCCAATGGTTTAAAGACATCGGACTTAGAGGAAGTGGGCACCGTTGGTGCGCGCAATACCGGCACGCGGATTCGGTTTTGGCCGGACCCAATTTTTTTTGATTCGCCAGCGGTACATGTGGGACGGTTAAGCCGCTTATTACGTGCAAAAGCGGTTTTATCGCCCGGCTTAACCATTGTGCTTGAGGATGAAGCCAAGCCGCAAAACAATCAAACCTGGTATTACGAAGACGGTTTAAAGGCCTACTTGATGGGCGCTTTGGGCGACCATGAACGACTGCCGTTGGAGGGTTTTCAAGGTAATGAAAAGGGCCAGGACGCCCAAGTTGAGTGGATCGTTGCTTGGTCAGGATCGGTGGCTGAGCTCATTACTGAAAGTTATGTCAATTTAATCCCGACGATACAGGGCGGCACCCACGTCAATGGACTCAGAATTGGTCTTACGGAAGCGATTCGCGAATTTTGTGATTTTCGCAATTTGCTACCAAAAGGCGTAAAGATATCGCCCGACGACGTTTGGAACCAGTGCCAATACGTGTTGAGTGTGCGCATGAAGGACCCCCAGTTTTCGGGCCAAACCAAAGAAAAACTGTCGTCACGGGATATATCTCAGTTCATTGCCACCAAAGTTAAAGATGCTATTGCATTGTGGCTCAATCAAAACGTGGAAGAGGGCGAGCAGATTGCCTCAATCGCGATTGAAAATGCCCAAAGTAGGCTGCGCTCCGCGAAAAAAGTAACACGTAAGAAAATCACGTCAGGCCCTGCATTGCCCGGTAAGTTGGCCGATTGTTCGAGCGAGGACTTAGATGTAACCGAGTTGTTCTTAGTAGAAGGAGACTCCGCTGGCGGTTCGGCGAAACAAGCACGCAATCGAAAAACACAGGCAATTATGCCGCTACGCGGAAAAATTCTGAACACGTGGGAAGTGGAGTCGAGCCAAGTGTTGGCGTCGCAAGAAGTGCACGATATTTCTGTGGCTTTAGGGGTTGATCCAGGTTCCAACGATTTGGAAGGCCTGCGCTATGGCAAGATTTGTATTTTGGCGGACGCAGACTCAGATGGTCTGCACATTGCGACACTGCTCTGCGCTTTATTTGTGCGGCATTTCCGAGCTTTAGTCGAAGCAGGGCATTTATACGTGGCGATGCCACCCTTGTATCGAATTGATCAAGCTAAGCAAGTGTTCTATGCGCTTGACGATGCTGAGCACGATGAGATTATCGCACGCATTAAAGCCGACAAGCCTAATGCCAAAATTAATGTGCAGCGCTTTAAAGGTTTGGGCGAGATGAACCCCAATCAGTTGCGAGAAACCACGATGCATGAAGATAATCGTCGCTTGGTGCAGATGTCAGTAGGAGCCGGTGACAACACCAATGCGATGATGAATATGTTGTTGGCCAAAAAGGAAGTGCCTGCGCGTAAAAAGTGGCTCAGTAGTAAGGGCGACCAAGCCGAAATCTAAGTGCTTAACGTAAAGTGAGTAGAGCACTAATTTGCGGAGTTTGTTATGCCAGCAGCACAACTTAACAGAGGCCTTTATCAGCACTACAAAGGTGCAATGTATCGGGTCTTGGGTGTAAGTACGCACTCAGAAAGTGGGGAGGCGTTGGTGCTGTATCAGGCGTTGTATGGCGAACGAGGTCTGTGGAATCGCCCGTATGCAATGTTTGTCGAGACGGTGCAAAACGAGCACGGCATGACCGTGCCACGTTTTGCTTACTGTACAGTGCAGTCGTTGGTCTTAGAGGTCGCGAAGCTCACTATTGTTGAGGGTCAGACATCCGCATTTTTAGCCGCTTTCGCCCAGGCGGAGCCCCTTATTAAACGCCAAGCAGGTTATGTGCAGCACTCGCTCATAACCAGTGCGCAGACCCGCGATGAGTTTCTACTGCAAGTTGTATGGCTGTCGATCGAGGCGCACCGCGAAGGATTTCGCCAATCTGAGGACTATTCAGAGTGGCAGGCGCTGCTGCACCATTTCTATGCGCCTTTTCCTACCGTTGAGTACTATCGCCTCGAAGGTTGATTCACCACAGCGGCGCAAGGAAGATCGGCCGCGCAGTAAGAGCGGAACTTAGGTCTACGTTGGTTTTAGTCAAATTCGTGGTTCAAGCCGCAGCGTCTGCTTTGACCACGCTCACCGGTACTCCATTCAATGCAGCGTTGCCGCACAATGCATCAAAAAAACGATCATCGGTTAGCCGATTGCAGTTTGCTCCTTCTTGCTGACTCGCAATGGCCATTTTAATACCGGGTTTCGTGTGTCCCCAACCATGTGGTAGGCTGATCACACCAGGCATCAGTTCTGCACTGCCGACTACCTTGGTTGTTACGGTGCCAACGCGTGAACGAATGACAACGTCGTCGTCGTCTTTAAGTCCGCGAGCGCTTAAATCGCTCGGATTCATCAATAGCTGCCAACGCGGTTTACCTTTTACGAGGCGATGGTAATTGTGCATCCACGAATTGTTGCTGCGAATGTGGCGCCGACCAATTAAGAGTAGGTCGTGCTCGGTGTCGCGTGCACGGCTGGCTCGCTCTGCTAAGCGGGGCAGGTCGTTGAGGTAGATGGCTGGTGCGAGGTTGATACGACCATTCTCGGTGGCTATACGACCTACCATACTCGGAGTAAGAGGCCCTAAGTCTATTCCATGCGGAGCTTGTTTGATTTTGTCCATGGTCAACGCCCACTCTGAACCCTTGGCAGCACTGTACTGTTCGCTTTGTATGCCGCGATCGATGACTATGGCCGGCTCGGGCAAAGGCTCGAACGGCAAACCTTTGAGCGCGCTAATTCTTTCGCTCAAGGCATTGAATATCTCCCAGTCGTCTAAACTGCCCTCAGGCTTTGGGTAGATCGCAGGGTTGTAGCGCGTGCTGTTATGCACCGCTAAGCGTAAAAAGCCCAAATCATAATGGTCGTGTTCCAGTGGACTGGTCGGCGGCAAAATTACGTCAGCATGCCGAGTGGTGGCGTTGATATAGAAATCAATAGCGACATAAAAATCCAAATTTTCAAAGGCCGTCTCTAACGCTTCGGTGTTGGCCGAGGAAATAAGTGGATTGCCAGCAATGGTAACCATTGCTTTAATTTGGTCTTCACCCGGAGTGAGAATTTCTTCGGCCATCACGACCGATGGTAATTCTCCGGCAAACTCTGGAAGCTGACTGAGGCGGGAGCGAAAACGATCAAAATGACCTTTACCCGGGGTGCCTGGTTGCACATAGCCCACGGCAGGAGCGGTTAGTAACGCACCGCCGACTGAATCGGTGGCCCCTATTAACAGG
>CAYGNS010000190.1:0-5591 GCA_964351295.1 uncultured Gammaproteobacteria bacterium | reverse complement strand
ATGATCCCTTGGGCAGTAAAGCCACTTTGGGCCAATTGTCGCTGATGAACTCAGGCTATGAATGGACCGAACATTACTATTCCCCTGTAAGCCCCACCGTGGAATTGCTGTATGGCTCAGATGTTGAGAACTTTTTAACGAGTGGTGAATTCAGCGCCGAGCCTGGCGAGTTTTGGGAGTACTCAAGTGCATCCACGCAACTATTGGGTATTGCATTAAAACGAGCTCTGTTACAAGCCGAAGCAAGTAACTCGTTAAGCGACTACTTGAGCAAGACTTTGTGGAAGCCGCTCGGCATGAACGACGATGGATTATGGCATCTCGACAATAGCGATATGGAGCTTGTGTTCTGCTGCTTAAATACCAATGCGCGCAACTACGCTAAACTGGGCCTATTGATGCTTAATAACGGCGTTTGGGATGGTCAACAAATATTGCCAGAGGGTTTGGTCGAGCAAATGATCCAACCCCTTGGCGCACACAATTACGGCTACTCCACATGGCTAGGGCTTGAGCATGAACCGGCCTACTACAATTTTAGTGGGCATTTGGGGCAGTTTGTAATCGTGGTACCCGAACACAATATGGTGGTCGTGCGCTTAGGCGAGAATATGAATCCTGCCCGCGATATGGACACCGAAGAGATTCCCTACTTGATCACTGAGGCACTGAGGCAGCTGCCGAAATAAAGAGAGGCAACGGCCGAAAATAGTAAGCCGCAACGGCCGAAATAAGGATGCCTTAAAAACAAAAAAAGCGCACGCTGCCACCGCAGCGTGCGCTTTTTTAACACCTACAATTTAAAACGCTAAGCGAATGCCCGCTTCAATACTGCGTCCCGGCGCCGGCGCAAAGTCCTTCACAAAACTGGCGTGATGGCGTTGCTCATCATCGGTCAGGTTTTTGCCGTTTAAGAACACTTGCAACTCGTAGCCCTGCAGTTGCACGATGCGGCTAATACGAACGCTTACATCTTCATACCCAGCAGTTGGAAGTTCGAAATTCGCCACTGCATTTTGTGCATCCACATGCAGGTAGTTGGCTGCCATTGTCCAGTCTTGATTGCTCCACTGCAGGCCCATGCCGAGTCGATCAGACGGGATACGTGGTAGATTCTGAGAACCCTCCGTGGTATCCACATCGGCTTCAACAATGTCGAACATGGTATTAAGCGACAAGTCTCCGCCAGCCACTTTGCCTAGCTCTACGGTCGCGCTTAAATCCAAACCGTGGAGCGTAGCATCGTCTTGCGTATACACAAATACGGGCAGTTCGTCCTCTTCCTCACCCGTACCAGCCTGGTAAATAAAATCACTAAATTCCATATAGTAAGCCGTGGCATTAATGCGCAAAGCATCCCAAGTCCAATTCGCGGTAACGCTAAACGAGATCGCACTTTCTTCCTCGAGGTTTTCGTCACCAATATCAAAGGATTGTGTCGCGAGGTGAGCGCCATTTGAGTAAAGCTCTTCAATGCTCGGCGCACGTTCGGAATAATCCACCAATGCGCTGAGCTTAGTGTTCGCACTGTAGTCATACACATAACCTATAGATGTGCTTACCGTATCGAACGAACGGCTTCTGAACGTTTGCTGCGAATTGGGCGATGTATCTACAGACTCCACACGCAGGCCCGTTTCAATGGAGCCAGCGCCCACAGAGCGCTCACCCAACCAAAATAGAGCTTGCGATTCTACATGCACAGGTTCAATAAACGCCTCTTCTCCAACCGCGCTGAAATCGCGATCGTTGAGTTGCAAACCGAATATGCCCTCGAAGCCAAACAGTGGTTGGTGATGCGCTTCTAATCGCGCCTCCCATGCTTCGTTGTCAAAGCGCGTAGCGATTTCGCCTGAGCCTTCGATCTCTTCATGCTCGTAGTCGTTTTGAGCAAAGAGCAGGTCAATTTTACGAATAGCAGAGTTATCAAACTGATATCCAGCTCGCAAATCGAATCGCGTTTGCTGCATTTCAATAATGGGAGTGCCCTCTTCCTCGTCTAAGTGCCCATGGTCATCGTCAAGCTCGTGCTCATCACCATGTTCATCCTCATCATGCCCGTGTCCTTCATGCGAATGGCCACCAAGCAATCCATATGTGGAATCGATCGAACTCAGCGAAAAACTTAGATGGTGACGCTCACCCACTTGACTAAGCCCAAGCGACACCCCTTCGCTTTTATTACGGCTGCCCTCTAGCACACCTAAAGCTTCTTCGCCTTCGTCATCATGGTGATCTTCGTCATCGTGGTGATCTTCGTCGTCATGGTGATCTTCGTCGTCATGGTGATCTTCGTTGTCATGGTGATCTTCATCATCGTGGTGATCTTCATCGTCATGATGTTCGTCGTCGTGCAATGCTTCGGATGCACGAAGAAAACGCGATTCCACAAACCCCGGAATCTCATAATCGTCTGCATCACGGCTAAAGCCATCAAAGTGCCAAGCCACCGTATCGCTCAAGCGACCGTCAAGACGCACCGCCGCCGTGGTGGAGTCATCCACGTCCGCGAAGCGAAGTTCAGCGCGTCCAGAGAACGCCTCTGGAACTTCGAGTTTATGGCGTCCTGTATCCACATCCACGACGCCACCAATGGCACCCGAGCCGTAAAGTAGCGTGCTGGGACCCTTAAGCACGCTGATGCGCTCGGCCACAAAGGGCTCAACGGTAACCGCGTGATCGCTACTTGTAACTGACACGTCTAAGGTGTCAATCTGGTCTTGTGTAATTTTGACGCGAGTAGCTCCCAATCCGTGAATCACTGGGCGACCCACAGCAGAACCGAATGACGACGATTGCACGCCTGGCTCACGTTCGAGGGTCGCGCCAATCGAAGCGCCCTTAACGTCGTTTAAGTCGTCACCCGTTAGAACCGTAGATGCTTGCGCCAATCCACCGGCGGCCAAGGGGTGGGCAATAACAACGATCTCTTCGAGTTCATCGCTTGGAAGCTCAGCACTTATTGCTGCGGGAGAGGTAGTGATAGCCACCATGATGGCTAGAGTAAGTGGACTGAGGCGATGTTTGGCACCGTTGCTCAGTCTAGAAAAATCTCTATTGATGTGTGTTTGCATTGTACGAATATCCTTAATTTAATCAGGTTGGTTCAACGCCTCACTTTGGGGAGGTCGTCGAATGTGGTATTACGCTTGCATAGCGCTAGTGTTGTAGCTCCAAAGCTGGATTCAACAACACGCGCTACGTCTTAATCGACGTCAATACTAATAAAGATTAAAAAGGTTATCGGGGTGGGGCACGCCCGAACCACATCATTCCTGAAAACCCGACTAAGGGGTCGCCATGTGATGGATGGGCGTATAAGACAACGTAAGAATCGTGTCCTGAAATGGAGGCGGTAGCGACAACCGCCGAATGGTTGTCAGATTTATAGACTCCGCACAACTCCGTGTGCTCACCCTGAGCATGGACAATATCATGCGCGGCACCGAGCGTTACGCCCGACACCATCAAGCAGATTGCACCAAAAAGGATGAGTCTTTTCATACGCGTTTTATAGCATACGCTTTGTGAAAAGGCGAACATCTGAACCTTTGTGGTGCACCAGTTCTACTACTCCGACTGCGACGGACGTCATTCTACAAGGCATGGGACTTAGGCTAATACGCCCAGAAAAACCAACACGCCTGAGAACGTGAGGGCTATGCCCAAAACGCGTCGTTTACTCAGCGCTTCACCTAAAAAGAGCCAGGCCATGATCACAATAAACACGTTTGCTGTTTCGTTTAACACTGACGCGACCGATGCATCGGTGTATTTAAAACCTGCTAACCAAAAGATTAGCGCTAGATAGGTGCCAATAAACGCTCCCGCAAAAATCAATCGCCAGCGGTGCTCTTGCTGCCGCACTTCGTTCACGACTTGTATAATACGACCACGCACAAGCAGCAACAGCAACATACCCGCTACTCCCGCTAACATGCGCAAGGCCACCAACCAAAAGAACCCATCTGCTACCAATATCGGCTTCATTGCAACAACTCCGGCGGCCGTTAAAAATACCGAAGCGACGGCCAGCAACGCACCCTTTAATAGGGTTTGTTGATCAACTTCTGAATAGTGCCTCTGATACACCACAATCAGAATACCAAACAGAACTAAAACAAACCCGAACCATTGCCAGAGTGCTAAGGCTTCGCCTAAAAACATGATTGAGAGCACCACTACGAACGGGCTATACAGGCTCGCGATTATGGCGGTACGTCCGGCGCCCATGCTGCGCAAAGCCTGCAAGTAAAAGGTATCGGCCACGGCAATGCCAAAGTAACCGCTCGCAATTAAAATTAGCCACTGAGTTCCTGACAATACCGGCCAATCTAAGCCGTGCAACAACACGGCTGTAGGCAGCAAAAAAGTGAGTGAAATTAGATTCTTAACCAAGTTAAGCGAATTGGCCGATAAACTTTCGCCAGCGGCTTTATATAATATTACCGCAGTAGCCCATCCCACTGCGCTCGCCAGCGAAAACAGCTCGCCCCATCCAAAAGCTAATGTCATAGTTTGTAGTGTCTCTGGAGTCCAGTGGGCTCATACTTTCGAACTGAGAAGATCAGCCAAGGGAGCAATGTTATCGCGCACCAGTATAGTTGAGGATCGAACCGTTTCGGGACACCTCATCGGCATTTATTCAGTATGCACTAGGCGTAAGCAAAACTAGGTGTAGCGCGAGAGGGCAAAGTCGACCGCCGCCTGCGCATGCAAAGCTGTGGTGTCGTAAAGCGGTATGTGGGTGTCTGCTGAACTAATGAGTAGCGGAATCTCGGTGCACCCGAGCACCACTGAATCGGCTCCGCGCTCTGCAAGTTTGTCGACAATGTCACAGAATACCAATTTGGAGGCCTGCGTGAACTGCCCCATACAGAGCTCATCGTAGATAATTTGATGAATCGTGGCCCGCTCTTCGCGATTGGGAATCAACACATCAAGCCCATACGCATCACGTAGTTTAGCCGTATAAAAGTCTTCTTCCATGGTAAAACGCGTGCCGAGCAGAGCTGTTTTTCGACGACCATCAACGCGTAAGTGTTGACCCGTCGCATCGGCAATATGCAATAAGGGGATGGACACAGCGGCAGCCACCTCGTCCGCCAATTTGTGCATTGTGTTCGTAGCAATTAGGATTGCATCCGCTCCAGCCACCTGTAAATTGTGGGCAATATCTCGCAGTATGTTGCTGGCGCCGATCCAGTCCCCCTTGACTTGGAGTTGCTCAATTTCAGCAAAATCTAGGCTGTACAAGATAATCTTGGCAGAATGCAGGCCGCCAAGACGCTCCTTAACCCCTTGATTAATTAGCCGATAATAGATCTGCGTGGATTCCCAACTCATTCCACCAATAATTCCCACGGTTTTTTGCATAAGTCACATTACAAGTTAATCTATGGGCCCGAACGGCGTTGTCTGGCTCTGGGCTCACGGGCCTTGAGTGTACCGACCCAGTTAAAGTGCATTTAGCACTAAACGTGCTAAATATTTATTAACGAAATTAAGTTTAAGGCCTGCGTTAGTCTACAGTCGTGTTGCTTTTTAGCCTCGAACAAAGATACAGAGCATATGGTGACAAGAAATTTAAG
>CAYGNS010000189.1:0-5593 GCA_964351295.1 uncultured Gammaproteobacteria bacterium | reverse complement strand
GAATTATTTCAACTCGATCGCCCTCTTCCAATAAATGGTCTAAATCAATCTTCTGTGCAAACACAGCGAGCTCAAGCTTCTCAGCTGAACAGTGTGCGAGGGCCGGTATGTCGTTTAAAAAATTAGAGGCTACTATAAGCTCTCGCGCATCGCTGCCGCGCCTCATCTGGGTTTCGTAAACCCATTGTTGTTCGCGCTCGGCATAAACAAGCGACACTGCAATATTATTCAGCATTCTTTCACTTCCCTTCCCTTATTCAATCTTGTTTGCTCCAGCTCATAACGCACAAGCGCTTAGCCATATACTTGCTTGGCACGTTGCGCAAACGCTTGCATCTGAGCGGCCACTAATTGCTCAAATACATTACTTAAAACGGCACGGGTCAAAACGTTGCTAAACTCAAACCGCATCGCTAGACTCACATGGCTGGCTTGTTCGCTCACCGCAGCAAAATTCCATTGTCCCTGTAAATATCGGAAGGGACCACTCACCAATGCCATCTCCACAGCGCTGTGGGGTCGATGCACATTCCGAGTGCTAAACGCCATCGACAATCGCTTGTAGGCGATATTTAAGGTCGCAATATTAACGTGTGCGCCTTCAGCATCGTCCGCAAGTCGCTCGACGTGCGCAGCTGAGCACCATTCTAAAAATGTTGGGTACGCTTCAACGTGCGTGACCACGTCAAACATTTGCGCGGCTGAGTAAGGCACAATTGCCGACTTTTCGATATGCATCTTAACAGTCCTACAAGCCAAGCTATGCCGGCACAAACAGCACAACAAGCAACGCAATAGCCAATAGAGACGGCGCAATATAGCGCGTTAATCCGCGCCAGATCACGAAGGCCAAACCAGGACTCACTTGCAAAGATTCTAGGCTCATCGACCGTGTTATACGCCATCCCGCAAACAGGGCAACGAGCAAGGCGGTGAGTGGCATGAGCACGTGCATGGCGAGAATATTGAAAAAATCAAAATAGCCCCCGGTGCGTTCAATGCCAAAATAGTAAAAAGCAAAATTTAAATTGCTATACGAGAATACCGAGAGCAAGCCCATGGCCCATACGATGAGACCTACTAACCATGCGGCAGAGCGGCGATTCATTTCATAGCGTTCTACCAACCAAGCAATCGCAGGTTCGAGCAGCGCAAAACCGGAAAAGAGCGCAGCAGCGAACATTAAGCCGAAAAAGAGCGTGCTGGCGATTACGCTATTTTCTTGCATTTGCGCAAAGGCAACCGGTAGCGTTTCGAAAATAAGACCGGCACCTGAGTCAGGACGCATTCCAAATGCAAACACTATCGAGAAAATCAAAACGCTCATCACGAGCGCAATGGCCGTGTCAAAAACAGTGATTATTACGGCCGCCCCGATGAGTGGGCGATGATCTGACAAATAAGCGCCGTACATCATCAAAACACCCATGCCTATACTCATGGAGAATAATGCCTGAGTGATGGCGCTTACTATGAGCTCAAAGTTTAAGAACTCCCATCGCACGGTAAACATAAACTCCATGGCTGCGGGCATGTTGCCCACGTCCGCGGCAAAATAAAGCAGCCACCCAACGGCAACGATAAACATCGGCATGAGTATGCGCATGAGCAATTCGAGGCCTTTGCGGATGTCCCATGACAACACAGCCACAACCGCTAGCACAAAAACACTATGCCAAATCATCAGTTGATCGGTATCGCTTAACAGCGCCTGAAAAGATCGCTGCACAACCTCCGCGGGCATATCCTGGAAGGCACCTGACGCTGATTGCATTACGTAATACAGCGTCCAGCCAGCCACAACGCTGTAAAACGAAAACACAGTTAAGCTGGTGACCATGCCGAGCCAACCAATTGCAGGCCAAAGCGATGAAAGTCGTAAGCGGTCGACAATCGTACGCATAGTCTTAACTGGATGACTGCCACCAATTCGCCCAATCATGAGCTCTGAAACCATTAGTGGCAGCGCAATGAGCACTACACTCGGCAAATAAATCAGCAAAAATGTGCCACCAGCATGCATACCGGCTTCGTAGGGAAACTTCCATACATTGCCCAAACCGATTGATGAACCAATGGCGGCAATCAAAAACGCCCCGTAGGAACCCCACGTAGTTCGCTTTCTAGCTGGTTTTAGGCCTTCTTTTTGCGTCATCGGTTTATGTCTCTAAGCGAGCGGAGTATCATCCACGTTTTGATTATACCCCCACACGCAAATGGCTAAGCCAAAGAAATCAGCTCCGAACAACACCATCGCCAGTAATAAAAAGGCGCGCTTCGACTTCTTTATTGAAGAAACGTTCGAAGCGGGTGTGGCACTCGAAGGTTGGGAGGTGAAAAGCATGCGCGCTGGCCGCGCTCATCTTAAGGAAGCTTATGTGGCCATTAAAAATGGTGAGTTGTATTTACTCGGTGCGCATCTAACACCCTTAAATTCAGCTTCCACTCACATTAACCCCAACCCAGTTCGCGAGCGTAAATTACTGATGAAGCGCTACGAGATCAGTCGCTTAATTGGTCAAGTAGAGCGAGCTGGTTATACCCTCGCACCGCTCGAGCTGTATTGGATGCGCGGCCGTGCCAAACTCAAGGTGGGTTTAGCACGTGGTAAAAAGCAACACGACAAGCGCGAAACTATCAAGCAACGAGATTGGCAACGTGAACAACACCGAATTCTAAAAACCGGCTAGTGCCGTACACCCTGTTCGTGCCGTACACCTAGTTAGTGCCGTACACATAGCGCCGATCAATAGCGCAGCGTGCTTTTATTTACCCCATCGCTCCGATCAGACTAAACCCAAGGAATTTGATGCACACAGTGTTAACAAACACGGCGAGCAAGATAACGGGAATAAACGTGCCGAGTGCAAAGTTGACATAGCGATGCGTGAGCGAACCCATGAATTTAGGGTCACCAATCGCCATCTCATCGTCCCACCGAGCTAAACGCCATTTATAGGCGACGAACAGACACACGATAAAGCCATTCAGCGGCAATATGGTGTCGTAAAAAATATCGTACACCAAATCGAAAAACGACTTGTCAGCACCGCCATAATTGGCAAATAGCGTGAAGAACTCTACCCTGCCAAACGACACTGTGCAGGCTATCACCAACAGGATACTGGTAATGCCAAGCGCCCAAACGCTCTTGGAGCGACTGAATTTGAGCTCGTCTTGAAACGCACAAATGGGCACTTGCAAAATCGACACCTGGGATGTGAGCGCAGCAAAAAACACCAGTAAGAAAAATACGCTGGCAAATAAGTTGGCGCCGAAATATCCCACCATGGTTTGTAGCGACAAGAATATTTTCGGTAGAAACGTAAACACTAGTGACACCGATGAACTCGACAACTCATCTGGGTTAGTCGCAGGGTTAAAAATGAAGATCGCAGGCAGAATCAATAAGCCTGCAAAAAAAGCGACGGCTGTGTCAACCGCAGCGACGGTTTTAGCACCACCACTGATGCTTTCCTTATTGCTTACGTAGCTACCATAAGTAATTAGAATGCCCATACCCAAAGACAATGAGAAGAACGCTTGACCTAAGGCATTGGAAATAACTTCTGGCCCAATTTTACTAATGTCTGGAATAAGATAGTACTTCACGCCGATCAAGGCATTGGGCAAGGTTAAAACGAAGATTGTGAGGGCGATCAGCATTACGAACAACGACGGCATCAATACTTTTGCCAAGCGTTCGATCCCGTTTTGCACACCTGAGTTCAAAATGATTCCGATCAACAGGGTCAGAATCAGTAAGTACATGAACACCCCATTGCCGTTAATAAACTCAGCAAAGTACCCCGGCTGCGCCATCGCTTCCAAATTGCCAGTGGCCGCCCCAATGAAGTAGCCCAGGAGCCACACGGTTAACACTTGGTAGAACACCGCAATCATAAATGGGGTAATGAGCGCCAACCAGCCGCCTAAGCCCCAGCGTTTATCGCCGTTTGCGATGGATTTGTAAGCCCCCAAAGGATTACGTTGGGTATGGCGGCCAAGGGACATTTCGGCCATCATCACGGGAATACACAGAAACACGACGAACACAGCATAAATAAGCAAAAAGGCAGCCCCACCACTTTTCGCGGCGTTTACGGGAAAGCCCACTAAGTTACCTATTCCAACGGCCGAACCAGCCGCCGCTAAAATAAAACCCAATTTAGATCTGAATTGCTCGCGAGCACCTGTCATTTTGATACCTTTTTTTATTAGTAGTGGCTTCTTTTAAGAGCTTGACGCCTTGTTAGTAAGTGCCGTCTATTTTTACGCAGTTGGTTTGCATGAATAAGCGGTGCAACCCTACGCCGCGTAACGCAATACGCCAGCTCTAGGAGCATAGCTGCGGATAGCTCTATCGTATTTGTGCCTAAGTCTAGCTTTTGGCTATGCGTATCACAAGGAATTCTGTGGCCCGAGCTATGCTCCTCGTTTTGGCACCATTAACCCCCTCAGTTCAAACATGTCTGCGACACTTTTTTATGACGGCCGCTGTGCACTGTGCAGCAAAGAAATGCGCTTATTGACGCGTCTCAAGCGCTCCGACTTACATTTGCTCGATATTCACAGCAGCGATTTAAGCCAATGGCAATTGCCTCCGATTGAGACTTCGGGACAGACCGCAACCACGCGATTGTTATCGGTTCTGCATTTGCGCACCGCCGAGGGCCGTTGGTTACTAGGTTTGGATGCGACCGTTGCCGCTTGGTCTTATACGCCACTTGGTTGGCTATTTAAACCACTGCGTTGGCCACTTATCCGCCCGATCGCCGATAAACTATACACGCGGTGGGCACAGGCAAGAGCCTGCAGGCTTGGCTATGTCTAATGCTCTGATTATCGTTAGTCTGCTGGCTTTAGCAGTGGCTTTAAGAGGTTATCTAGCCCTTCAATTTTGAGCTCTAAACATAAGGCCATGAGCTTGCCAAGTCGGTTTTCTGGAAAACCTTGAGCACGAAACCAGAACAGATATTCTTCAGGCAGAGTGATCAGTTTGCGCCCAGCGTATTTACCAAATGGCATTTCCCAAGTCGTCAGCGCCAGGAGATCGTCTTGGCTGAAACCCAAAGCGTGAATCAGATCATCGTCGAGCGGCTCAAGACCAACTTCGGGACTGGCTGTGGGCTTTGACGCAGAATCGTTCATCACATTTAGTTTTTTTCGGAGCGTTAAACGCTTTCAATATTACTTGATTAATTGAGATTGCTCACTTAACGAGCGCTTAACTAGACTTCATGTGGCTGTAGGTGGCCAACGCTAGTTCGCGCGCAGCCTTATGATCGACAATGGGACGCGGATACTGCACGCCCAACTGAATGCCCGCACGGCTGAGCACGTCTGCGGGTGCCTCCCAGGGTGTAAACAACCACTTCTTAGGTATCTGCGCTAGCTCAGGCACCCAGCGACGCACATAAACACCCTCCGCATCAAACTTTTGCCCTTGTAGTATTGGGTTGAAAATTCGAAAATACGGAGCGGCATCTGCGCCACAACCGGCTGCCCACTGCCATCCAGCCGTATTATTGGCCAAATCGGCATCAACCAAGGTATCCCAAAACCAAGCAGCACCCGCCTGCCAATCTAACAG
>CAYGNS010000188.1:5059-5637 GCA_964351295.1 uncultured Gammaproteobacteria bacterium | reverse complement strand
TCGCTGCCGGGAAATCTAATTTTATACTTCGGGAATTATAGTGCATGTGGCCGCCAATGACTAAGACAACAACGCGCTCGATTTCGCTTTTCTTTAGGCGAACTTCGAGCCAGACTGCGCCGCTCACGCGTAAGCCGATTTACTTTTTAGCTATCCCCAATCAGCCGTCACTCTTAACTCGGCCTCATTATGAACAAACGACGCGACGATCCACGCGAGCAACAGATGCTTCGCTGGCTCTCTAACAAGTTGAACTTGACGTTCTCAAGCTGCTCGCCCGCGTCCGCAGACGCCAGTTTTCGACGTTATTTTAGACTGGTTCTGAGTTCTGAAGTAAGCCAATCGCAGCGCGCACCCGCAACGCCCTCCTTGTTCGAGATCAGCGACACCCCTGTGCATTCGCTCATCATCATGGACGCCCCACCCGACAAAGAACCTCTAGATGCATTCATCCGCACAACCGCATTGCTCCGTGCACAAGGAATTCATGCACCTAGAATCTTTGCGATTAATCACGAAGAAGGCTTTTTAGTGCTGGAAGATTTTGGCTCTAGCAACTATCTCGATCATTTACAGGT
>CAYGNS010000188.1:3189-5049 GCA_964351295.1 uncultured Gammaproteobacteria bacterium | reverse complement strand
CCAACGCACTTTACTCCGATGCCATCGGCACCTTGGTTGAGGTGCAAGTAGCGCGGTTCAATGCACACGATGTAGCCTTGCCTGCTTATTCAGCACAGAAGCTACATGACGAAATGCAACTGTTTGAAGACTGGTATGTGGCTGTACATTTAAAGCAAACATTAAATCCAGCACAAGCCTATGAGTGGGCCACTCTTAAAAGCTTTCTAGTAGAGCAATGCTTGGCCCAGCCACAAGTGTGGGTGCACCGCGACTTTCACTCACGCAATCTTATGGTGCTGCCCTCTGGTTCGCCGGGGGTCATTGACTATCAAGACATGGTAATGGGACCCGTTAGCTACGACCTAGCCTCGCTATTCAAAGACTGTTACATAGAGTGGCCGCGAGCGCGACAACTTGAATGGTTAGGCGAGTATCACACGCGCTTGACCGAGCGGATACAATCAGTCAGCGAGGCAAGGCCACTTCTCGCAATGGATTTTGCGCAACTAGTCCGCTGGTATGACTTAACCGGGCTACAACGCCATCTTAAGGTATTGGGAATCTTTTGCAGACTCAATTATAGAGACAACAAAGCCAACTATATCAATGACTTGCCAATGGTTAAACGCTACATACTGGATGTACTACCGCGCTACCCTCAAGGTCAGACTTTTCTAAGCGCCTGTGCCACATTGTTAAGCTAACCGAGGCTGACTATGCACACACCAGACCAAGAGCACCCATCCGCGACCATGCCCACGTTAGTTATTCTCGCCGCGGGGGCTGGCAAACGAATGCTACCCCTTACGCAGGCAACGCCAAAACCATTATTACAAATCGCAGGCATCAGTCTACTCGACCGCCACCTTGCGAGCCTCAACCGCGCATTCAGTGCTGAACAGCCATCTCGGCTCGTCATCAATATCGCGCATTTAGGGCAACAGATAATCGACTCAGTTAATCACGCATCTTACCCCAATTTAAACATTCGCTTTAGCGATGAGCGGGCTACGGGTGCTTTAGAAACGGCAGGGGCGCTCGTGCAAATGTTGCCGCTTATTAAAACCGAGCATATTTTGGTGATCAATGCGGATACGTTTACCGATCTAGCATTCGATCAATTTTGGAGGCGCGCCCGAGTGGCATTGCAAACGAAACAAGCCTACTTAGGCTTGGTGCCTAATCCAGAGCATCACCCTCTCGGCGATTTTTACCTCGCGCCGACGGGTGAACTACTAAATCGCCACGAAGGGACGCAATCTACATTCACTTTCTCGGGGATCGGGGCATACTGCAAAACATTATTTGCTGGACTCAATGAGGGTGTGCGACCACTCGCACCACTATTGAAATCTGCAATTGACCAAGGCTTAGTGAGCGGTGAATTGCTCGATGCCGATTGGCACGACATCGGCACGCCAGAACGATTAAACGCAATTAATCAGTTGGCTACACAAAATTAGCATTGAGGTATTGGTTCTCATCTGCGACAGCAAGCCCCGGAACCCAGTTTGCGTGGATGCTACAGAAGCCCCTTAAACGACGTGGCAAGCGCCTCCGCCATTTGCTCCTGAGATGTGGCGGCGAACACCTGCGGACGCACTTGATCTTTAAATTGCGTCACTTCAAGACCTTTAAACCCACAAGGGTCAATATTGCTGAAAGGGGCAAGATCCATGGCGTAATTAAAACTCAGACCGTGATAACTCAGACCTTGTTTAACCCGCAAGCCAAGGGCGGCAATTTTTGCATCTTGCACATATACACCGGGCGCGTTTTCACGCCTTGTGGCGGTAACTCCATAGCCTGCGAGCACATCGATCACGGTCTGCTCGAGGCACCATACCAAGCTTTTAACCCCCAACCCTAGCTCGCGAA
>CAYGNS010000188.1:0-3179 GCA_964351295.1 uncultured Gammaproteobacteria bacterium | reverse complement strand
CCCCCCCTCCCCCGCGCACGATCCCTATCGGATCCATCACAATTTGACCGGGACCGTGATACGTTATTTGCCCGCCACGATCGCTTTTTACAACCGGTATTTCACTCGGAAGCAAGGTAAGCTGCTGACAACTAGTACCCTGGGTGTAAACTGGCGGATGCTCCAAAAGCCAGATTTCGTTTGATCTATGCGCGGCGTCTAGACCGACTCGCTGCTGCATCCGCTCTTGCGTCGCTAGGTAGTCTTGCTTACCAAGGGAAACAATTTTGATGCTTCGAGCATCGGGCTCAGTGGGGACCATTGGAGAGAAATAGGGTTGCTCAGAAGACACGCTTTATGCCCTGCTTTAGTGCACTGGGTTAGGTGAAGCTAGTAGCATGATCAAAACACATTACCGCATCAAAGCGTCATCACTACATGCTCTGAGTTAGCCAATTCCTGATAGATGCGTTCGAGCTCATCACGATTTTCCAACAGCAAAGACACACTAACCGCCGCGTATTTACCTGTACGCGAGTCGTTCAATTTTGCTTCACGAATGCGCTGTTCTGGCACGTGCGATGTAATAAGCGCACAGACGAGCGTTTGCATGCACACTCCATCGCGCGCACGACACATCGCTTTAAACTGAAACTCAACGGGGTATTCAAGAAAATCAAACCCGTCTTTGGCGTCACTGTTTACGGCGTCTTCAGCCCTGATCTTACTCATTCTTGCTCCTAAAAGTGCGTTGCGACTACCGCGAGTTAGCTCAGGCAAGCGCAACGACAGAGTCCGTTACTCAAAAAGCCCGCCGATAGCTTTCGTTATAGAGTCCACTAACCGTTTAACGAACCCAGCTTGAGGAATTTCGCTCATTGCCACCAGAGGAACATCCCGCAAGGCTTGCCCATCTAAGTACAGCGCAGCCACTCCCATAGGTTGTCGCAATGCGATGGGAGCATCAAATGACGGCGCCAACTGCAATCGCACCTCGATTTCAGCTAAACGACCTCGCGGCACTACTACATATACGGGCGCTGCGGGTTTTAACAAGACTTGTTCACTCTCGCCTCCCCATACCCGTGCCTGTGCAACGCCACCCTGTTCGGACAAAACCTCGCCCGAATCAAAGGAATTAAACCCATACTCAAGCAGTTCAGCCACGGCCGTTTCGCGTGCTGCTTCACTCTCGGTGCCCATCACTACCGCAATCCAACGCTGTTCCTGACGCTTAGCGCTGGCCACTAAACAATAGCCTGCCGCTTCTGTGTGACCCGTCTTAAGCCCGTCAATACCCATGTTCTTCCAAAGCAACTTATTGCGGTTGAACTGGCGAATATTGTTATGCTCGTATTCCTTAATACCGTACCAACCATAATATTGTGGAAAATGGTCGATGATGGCAGCACTCAATTTTAGAATGTCAACCGACGACATTTGATGGCCAGGGGCAGGCAAACCCGAAGCATTCTCGAAATGGGACTGCGTTAATTGCAATTGGCGGGCGTAGTCATTCATCACGCTGGCAAAACGTGCTTCGCTGCCACTCGTGTGTTCGGCGAGTGCAACCGAGGCATCATTACCCGATTGAATGATTGTACTCTTCAGCAAATGCTCTAAATTGATGGTGGTGTTTACGTCAGCAAACATGCGAGAGCCCTCGCTGCGCCACGCTTTCTCGCTAATGGCAACCTGATCGGCAAGATCGATTGCTCCCTTTTCTAATTCAGCAAAAACCACGTAATTCATCATCAACTTGGTGATACTCGCTGGTGGCAGCGGCATTTCCGCATTGGAGCTGGCGACGATGGTTCCTGAACGCGCTTCCATTAGGGCCCAAGCGGTCGTGGTCACACTAGGGGTAAACGCTTCGGCGGCGATCACCTGCGAGCTGGGGTTGAATGACACACTGCAAACCCACAGTAATGTCACCCCCAATGAGCTAATTAGCCTCGAGTTGTTTTTGGCAGTCTGGAAATACGAGTGCATTGTTAGTAAGCCTCTTGAGCCGAATGAGTTTGTTCATATTGTAGGCGAATCGCGTTGGCCAATTCATAAACAGCCATCGCATATAAAACACTTTGATTGTAGCGAGTGATCACATAGAAATTTTCATGCGTAAAATAATACTGATCAATCGTCGCAAAAGCGGGAGCGTCGTCCGTCCGCGCGTTAACCGTCCACTTAGAATCACTAGGCTTGGCCGCTACTGTACCATTTTTTGTTGCAGCTGCCTGTTCACTCACCTGAGGCATCTTTAGTTGCTGTCCACGATAAATTGCTCCTCGCGGACCAATATCATTGAGCAACATAAGTGCTTTGCACGGCACCTTATGTGCTTCTGCAATCTCGCAAATTGTATCGCCAGCGCGCACTAAGTAGAGTCCGGATTTTTGCGGATCGTTGACCTCTTCCGCAGCGTTCAACCAAAGAACGTTCAACTGCTCATCGGCATTGATGTGGGCCGCAATCGGCGCGCCTAACGCACGTAATTCGCCAGCACTAAATTTAACTGATCGCTGCCGATTGGCCAGAGCCGTGACGCTTTCAGGCAAAGTCGTATGACTGCTAGATGTTACAGGGGCACCACGTTGCCAGCCATTTTTAACAAAATAGTTGGCAATACTACCAATCGCGTCCGCGGGTTGATTGATCAGATCAATAACACCATCTCCCGAAAAATCCACCGCGTAGTGCCGATAACTGCTTGAAATAAATTGCGGATAGCCCATCGCGCCGGCATAGGAACCAAGCACCTCATCAAGCGCTAGGTTGTTTTCTTTCGCTAAAATTAAGAAGTGCTTTAATTCATCAGCAAAGAATGCACTGCGACGCGGAAAATCAACCACCAAAGAGACCAAAGCATCAATTACTTTATGCGTGCCTTTGTAGCGCCCGAATTTGGACTCAACACCGATAATGGCTACGATCATTTCGGCAGGCACGCCATACTCTTGCTCAGCTCGGTTTAGCTCTTGTGCATGCTCTTGCCAAAACTCAGCGCCACTTTCAAAACGCTCTTGCTGCATAAAGATTTTGCGGTAGCGCCCCCAAGTAAATTTGGACTCTGCGGGGTTTTTCATCGCGTTCAAAATATCTTCTTGAACCGTGGCCTTAGCAATCAAGTCAACTAACTCTGATTTGGTATACACTTTTTCAGCGAACAATTCGTCGACCACCCGCTGCAGATTCGGATC
>CAYGNS010000187.1:0-5642 GCA_964351295.1 uncultured Gammaproteobacteria bacterium | reverse complement strand
CTCAGCCTCACAAGCGACGACCATTCCACTATCCCCCACTAAATGCGGACACAGCACCGTGAAGTAACCAATGTGCGCACCAATATCCACCACTGTTTGACCAGGCGAAATCAGTTGACGCAGTAACTCGGTTTCGGTCCGTTCCCAATGCTGATTGACTTTAATGTAAGGACTAATCATCTGATCGTGCTCATCATCCAAATACAGAAGGAATGGGCGGGGGTGAACATGCACACGATGCGCAGGTCGATGGCTGCCAACGTTCGGATTTTTGCTGCGTTCAACAAGCTCCCGTTTTATGTATAGGCCCTCATTGGCTTGCATGTCGGGGCGTTGCAATAGACCAGTTGTTGTACAAACGGCGTGTTTAATTGAACCATCGGTAGTGAAGGCGACCGCCCCAGGAGTCGAACTACATAGTTTCGCCAATGCTTGGATGTCCCTGCTCCCCTTAAATAGATCCATTCCAGGTGAATCAGCGCGTGGATAAAACAAATAACCATCAATCTCATTGGGGTGCGGATTAATCAATTTCGGCACAGCGTCTTTAATCCAAGAATTAGACCAGTAATGAACAGCATAGCAACCAGATTCAACAAGTTCCTGGCGCAACTGCGTACTTCTTTGTGAACCCTCAGATAACAGTTTCAATTGAGGATCAGACACAACTAGGGGCGAAAAACGAATCGCTGGTTGCAAATCTAGATTCTGTGGGCCGATCTTTGCGCAGACAGACTGCAGCATAAGGGGCCCAGTGGAACGCAATACATCGTAAGCCAGCGACTTGGTGTTTAGGGTTAAGTGTTCGATGACGGCTCGCAAAAATTCCGACTTCGGCTGCGAGGCAAAGATAGCATTGCACAAGAGCTCCTCTTGCAAATGATGCTTCGCGTGTTGGTGAGGTTCTAAGCCAATAACGAGACGGTTATCATCTCTAAAAGAGTCAAACGGTTGTAAACACTCAATATCTAGATCGGCATAGACGCCACCATAGTGGTAAACCACTAAGTAACGAATGGCGTCAGCGCGCTGTATATCGAATGGGTAACCGAAATAGACGTTTTGAAATTCCGGAAAGTATCGTTCTACAAAAGCGGCCCCGTCATCATTTGTCCACAAAATATAGTCCCAGTCTGGATGATGACTCTTCCAAGATTGCGCAAACGCTCGCCACCGACTTGGAATGTGTTCGGTTTTCCAAGTTTGATGGATGATTTTTGGGATCATGACGAGTGGAAGTAAAACGAATTCGACGAGAGTGTAGCAGACTGTTTAAACACAATTTAACTTAGCACACTCGCGCTAAGGGATTAGAGAACCTATTTCTTGTCAATGACGGGGTGTCGGGAGTATTATCTGACTATCAATAGAAGGCAAAACCCTCACTCACCAGCACAACGGCAGGCTCCATACCATGAACGACAAAATTGACAACCAAAACAATAATCAAACGGGCGGTAAGTCGGCTGCAGGCCAAACTCAAGAGCAAACTCAAACAGTGGGGTCCGATACCAGAAATGCACGACGCTCCCTGCTAAAGAACACATTGATTGGCGGCGGTGCGGTAATTACCGCTGGGGTTACAGGCGACAAATGGGCGAAACCCGTTCTAAACGCGGTGGTTCTGCCTAGTCATGCGCAAACCAGCGTCACACCCGTCGTGATGGGCGGAGGCAGCGGCATATTAACCGCAAGCACCAATACGGGGCTCGATGCGGGCGACATTCTCGGCTTATTTGTGACTGACGCTCATGCCGTTCAAGTAGTTGACAGGCTTACAGGAGGGTGTTTGGTGCTGACCATTGATGGCACTGTCGCCACCGTGGAGTTGGTTTTTAATGATACCTCGAGTGATATTAAGATGGGTACGGTTAGCGGCACTTCAGTGACGGTCACAGGTTTGCAAACCGACTACACGGTCAATGCAACCTTGGATAGCGCCACAAACCCAACAGTGGCTAGTGGTACGGTGAGTGGCGCGGGCGAAAGTGGGACATTTACCGTGTCTTCGGCAACGCCTATGTGCGCCCCAGTTACGATGCCTACAACGACCGCTATGCCTACGACAACGGCTATGCCCACAACGACCGCTATACCTACAACAACCTTTGATCCTAACGCCAACGTTACGTTTACGTTTAGCCTTGCTAAGTCTTATTGGTCGTAAGGCACGCGCAAATTCACGTTTAAACTTCAGTTTAGGCTACGAGTCGTCCAGTCTGCTTGAATAGTACTGAGACTCAGAATACTTGCGCTCGCGATGCAACCCTATTCCATCTGGAATAGGGTTAGCTAATCAAAGCAAACCATTCCGTTATGACGAGTGTAGACAGACGTATCTACAAAAATTTCAAAGCCCAGTTGACGCAATTCCTTGCATAGCCAAAAATCTTCCGATAAGTATTCACCGTCCGATATCCCTACTCTAAAAACGTCATAGTGCTCAACAGCCATACCCTCTCGACGCAAGAGCTGATTGATCTTATACACCCTGCCCTCGTGCATCGCATGCTCTACAAGCGCTGACACCGCCAACCGTGATAAGAGTAAAGCGGCCGTACCGACTCTAGAAACTGATTGTAAAACGGGCAACTTATCGGGTCGAGCATCGGTATTGAGCGTTTGTCGACCTTGCGCATCTTTACTCTTAAGATAAACAGGAGCACCGACCACGTCTTTATTCGCTTTAATCATAGCGTCGAGACCCTCATGGTCGAGGAACACATCAGCATCCAAAAACAACAAATGCGTGAACTCTTCAGACTCCCAAAAAGTGGCCAATACGGCATTTCTAGCACGGGTTATTAAACTTTCGTTGCCAATTGTGAGCACTGAGTGCGGAATCTTGTTATTGATAAACCCTAGAATCGAATGAAGGTAATCGGTGTGCACCATGCCGTTGTAGGCAGGCGTTCCAATGAGTACATTGGTTGGGCGAGTGGCATTATTCACAGGTTTTGCACAGTGGGGGTCTCCCGCGTAAACATCGAGGACGTTAGTGGTTATTGATCCGACATTTTACCTTAATATCAATTCGCTTACGTTTGCTAAACGCATTTGCAGTATACATTTGCCTAAAGACTCAGGATTTCAATAATTACAATGCCCTCTCATCGATTTTCCTATTTGCTGACCTATAGAGAGTCGGATTTGGCGCGGCGACAGAATCTGGATTACATACTAACACTCCTTAGATCGGACCCGACTTTGGAAGTTGTATTAGTTGAGCAAGATTCCACAGCCCACTTGGAGCTCGCGGATACAGCTGACTTAAAGTACCTATTCGTAGAAAATGACGGCCCATTCAACAAATCTTGGGGACTCAACCTTGCAGCAAAGATGGCTACCTGCGATCGCTTGATATTTGCCGATGCTGACATCCTGTTAAGTGCGCACGCTCTGGACGAAATGGTTATGTGTATGGACAAAGGCGCTGATGCCATTAACCCGTACAACAGATTAGTTGATCTAAGCGAAGATGAGTCAAAACAACTGTTGAGTCACGCGCTTGAGGTACAAATAGATCGCTTAGAAACACAACTCAACCGCAAGGCTAAGGGGCAACACCCTCCATTCTGCGGCGGTGCTTATGCCATCACGCGCAAACTATACGAACAATGCGGTGGTATGGACGAACGCTTTGAAGGATGGGGCGGTGAAGATGACGCTATGTCTAAACGTCTGGCATACCATGCGAAGAATATGCACTCCTTGAACCAAACGGCTTACCATCTTTGGCACAAATCGTGCGACACATTGAGCGATTTCGAACCGAATTATATTCGCAACTTTGCTCTACTAACCATGTACTACGAGAGAGGAGCCTCTTTCTACCAAAAAACCGCACTAGTCGACGCTGAGCGCAACGGGAACTTAAAAAAACATCACGGCTTAGCGAGCTCATTTACGCCTAAGACGAACGCAAGCATGGTCTCTTGCCTCTGTGTTACTAAAGGTCGAGTCCGGCTGTTAAATAGAGCAATCAACTGCTTCCTAGCACAAACATACCCCAATAAGGAGTTAATAGTAGTAACGGAATCAGACGACCATGAGACCCATGCCTTGCTCGCTCGCGTCAAATCGGGTCTGATTCAACATCATGTAGTGCCAGCCGAACCAAAGTTGAGTTTAGGTGCATTGCGCAACCTATCAATCTCGCTGGCTAACGGAGAGTTCATTTGTCAGTGGGATGACGATGACTGGTATCATCCAGAGCGAATTGCAAAACAACTCGAATCGATTCAACAACGCAATAAAGCGGCATCTGTTTTACCTCGCTGGCTTATACATGACACGACAACGGATAAAGTTTACTGCTCAAACGCCCGACTATGGGAAGGCAGCTTGCTTTGCCATAAGAGCGCCCTACCCCGTACTGAAGCCTACACGTTACAAAGGCAAGGTGAGGATTCCGCGCTCATAGAATCGCTCTACATAAACGATGAGCTCGCCATTGATGACCAGCCAGGTCTATATGTGTATTGCGTGCGTGGTGAAAACACTTGGGATACAGCGCATTTTGACAAGATCCTAGCCGCGAGCGTCGAACTTGACCCTGAGGATTCGACCACAGTAAGAAATCGAATCGCTGTTTAACCACGGGGTTGGCAACGAGAGCTGTTCGGCCCACCAACCGCTAGCAATATTAGAATGAGGTAAACAAACCTTGTATTAGTTCCGACAAAAACCAGATTAATGTGGTGCAATACACTACGCCGAGCACAAGGCCAATGCTCATAAGCACACCGTCTTTTTCAAGCATACCCAAGCCGATAAGAAAAATGGCAACGGCCGGTCCAAAATTACTCAGCGGGATTGGCAATAACAACACCAAACAAAAGCCAGCAATAAACCAACCGGTTACACGCAATCCAATAGGCGAGCTCATAGCCAACATTCGAGGCTTAATGAACGGCTCTATCTTGCCGAGAAACGGCGCTACCGCTCGTAAAGCACGCAGCAGCATCGCTTTGCGGATCTGCTTTTCGGCAAGAAATTTGGGCAGCCACGGCCTTTCAACCGCAAATGCCATCTGCGCAGAAAAAACCAGCATGAGCACCCCCGTCAAAGCTGAAATGCCGACCACACCGGCGACTGGAATGGCATTCGGCAGCGTTAAAATCAGTAGTAAGATTCCGTAGGCCCGCGTACCAATGTTTTCAATCAAATGTTTAAACGTGATGGTATCGCCATCTAACGAGTGAATAGCATCTTCGAGAACTTGTGAAAGCGCACGCGGAGCATTATTGGGCACGCTTTTTCCTCACTAATAAGTTCAGAGTCTCAACTGCGAGCGAGAAGGCCATGCCGAAATAAATATACCCTTTAGGCACGTGGAAACCCAAACCTTCAGCAACGAGCAACACACCAATCATCATTACAAACGACAACGCCAACATCTTAAGAGTTGGATGTGTGGCAATAAAATTGGCGATGTAACCAGACGAAACCAGCATTACAAACATCGCAATAGTCATTGCGGCTACAATGACCCAGACATGCTCGGTAATCCCTACGGCGGTCATGACCGAATCGAAGGAGAAGACGAGGTCGATCAACACGATTTGCGAGATGGTACTGGTAAACCCACCGCTAAACGTCTGCAGTTCCTCCTTTTTTTCACCCGTCACTTCATTGTGGAT
>CAYGNS010000186.1:0-5673 GCA_964351295.1 uncultured Gammaproteobacteria bacterium | reverse complement strand
CTTCATAGCTGACCAACCAATTGAACGCGTGAGCGATTGCCACATTTTGATGTAGGGCTTAAGGGCTCTAGCATGTTTGTTCCAGCGGTTGGCTTTTACAAAGTCGTTCATCTCGTCCATAAGTGGCTTGAGGGTGCCGCCACGCGTACCCAGAATTTTTCGACCCAATAGATCCAAACCTTGGATACCCGTTGTGCCTTCGTACAACTGTGATATACGGGCGTCGCGCACTTCTTGCTCCATGCCCCACTCTTTAATAAAGCCGTGGCCGCCAAACACTTGAATGCCTAGATTGGTGGTTTCTAGACTCGTCTCAGATAAAAAGCCTTTTGCGATGGGAGTTAGGATCGCGAGCAGCGTCTCGGCTTCTTCGCGTTCGGCGCTCGGCAGGTCTTTAGCCTGCTCTATATCAACCAATTTTCCGCAGTACATATTGAGCATGCGGCCGCCCTCGCTGAACGCTTTTTGGGTAAGGATCATGCGCCGTACGTCAGGGTGATAAATGATCGGGTCCGCTGGTTTGTCTGGGTTAACGCGTTCCTTTGCGCGAAACTGCAATCGATCGCGCGCATAAGCAAGCGATTTTTGAAACGCGACTTCAGAGTGCGCTTGCCCGTGCATAGCCACACCAAGGCGAGACTCGTTGATAAACGTAAACATGGCGCGCATGCCTTTGTGCGGCTCGCTGATTAAATAGCCACGTGCATCATCAAAATTAATCACGCAGGTCGAGTTACCGTGAATGCCCATTTTTTCTTCGATTGAACCACATCGAACGCCATTGCGGTCAGCCAAACTGCCATCAGTATTCACATTGAACTTAGGCACTAAAAACAGCGATATACCTTTAATGCCTCTGGGAGCATCGGGCAGGCGCGCGAGTACGATATGTACAATATTGTCAGCGAGATCATGCTCGCCAGACGAAATAAAGATCTTACTGCCATTCAGTTTGTACACGCCCTCTTCGCTCGCTTGATCATCCGGCGTAGCAGAGGTTTTAAGCATGCCCAGATCAGAACCACAATGCGGCTCGGTTAGGCACATGGTGCCTGTCCACTTACCTTCCACCATGGGTGGCATAAAACGTTTTTTAAGGTGCTCGGGTGCGTGCGTGTAAATGGTTTTCATCGCTCCCGAACTCAAGCCAGGATACATACTCCAGCTGTGGTTCGTAGCGATCATCATTTCCATAAACACCAAACCAATAGACTCAGGCATATTCTGCCCACCGTATTCTTCGGGGCACGCTAACAACGGCCAGCCATTTTCTACAAAACTGTCGTAAGCGGCTTTAAAGCCGGTCGGCGTGGTTACTTCGCCATCTTTCCAAGTACAACCTTCTTCATCGCCCACGCGATTAAGCGGCGCCAATTCATTTTCACAAAACTTAGCCGCTTCTTCCCAAATGGCGCTAACCGTGTCGGGGTCTGCCGCATTACCCTTGGCAAAGCGTGCATAGTGGGTCGGCATGTCTAAAACGTCGTTTGCGACAAAATGCATGTCTTTTAAGGGGACTTTGTAGTTCATGATGTTCCTCAAATGTAGGATGTTTTCAGTTGTCAATTGTGAGTGCTCAACACTCGGCGTTTAGGCGCTCACCGCCACCAGTGACTTAACCATGTTGATTAGGTCGGAGTAGTAAGCTTCGATGATGTTGTCGCGCTCTTGGTCGGTCTGCGTGGCGCTATTTTGTAACTGCGTTTTCCAAGGTTTTAAATACCAATCCTCGAGCAGTACAACGATAGAATTGGCAATGGCTCGCGGGTTTTCGGCTTTAAACTGCTTACTCGCCACCCCCGCTTCTATTAAGCCGGCGAAATTGTCGATGGCATCGAGTTCGATGCGCGTAGATGCGCGTTGCTGGTCTTGCGGCAAACTGCGCGTTTCGAAATACAGAAAAAAGTACCACGGTTGTAACACCGTGCTAGCGTACAGGTGAAACCGAATACTCTGCTCGATTTGCATCCACAGCGAATCGGATTCGTTGGCGTGGTCGCGCGTCATCTGGCTACTCAAACGTACGATGTCAGCCACCATCAGCACAATGTCTTCTTTGCGCGCTATACAAGAATAGATGGCGCCCATGCTCATTTTGGTCGCACTGGACAAATCGCGTAAAGACATGCGGCTAAATCCAGAATTAGCGGATATTGCAAACGTCGCCGTTAGAATTTTTTCTAAGTTGGCGACGGCAAATCTCTCTTTCTGCGTTTGAATAATACCGCTATGGCGTTTAAACAAAGTGGCATACAGGGCTTCGCCCTGCAGTGGAAACGTACGTAGAAAACGCGGGTACGAACGTGTATCCACTTGTAAAGAAGCGGTACTGTTTAAACCGTGCGCTAGTGATGAGAGTCCGTGCATGGCAAAATTCTAGCACTAAAAAAGAACGAGCGTTCGCTTTATTTTCACAAATAAGACAACTCAGTGAATGGTGACATGAACGCAAAATCTTAGTTTTCCCGCCTAATCTCCAGTGCAACGGCCTTCCATTTCTTAGGCCTAATGATTTCTAATGGCCTTGAACTGCTATATTAGGGAGCCTTACCCTACCCTTTCAGGTGATCCTTGCTCCCCATTTTTGAAGAACTTGACTTTGCCGTTACGCCGTTTGGCGAGATTAGCTTGCGTCGACGCTCAGAGCCGCGCTTAGATAACAAACTCATCTATGAAGTGAAACTGGGCGAGGAATTTTTAATGTCGAGCTTGTTTGTAGAAGCCGAAGAGCAATTAAGCCAACTGGGTATTGAGCAATTACTGCACAACGGCCACGCGCGGGAATTGAACATCATAGTGGGCGGTCTAGGACTTGGTTACACGGCACTGCGCGCGCTAGACTATGAGCAAGTTGCGAGTCTGCGGGTGATTGATGTAATGGAACCCGTTATACGATGGCATCGCGACGGCCTATTGCCCATTGGCAATGCTTTAGTGAGCGATCCGCGTTGCGAGCTGTGTCTTGCCGACTTTTTCTCGGTGGCCAGTGATGCCAAGCAGGGCTTTTTCGACGACCAACCCGTGCACGCCGTACTGCTCGACATTGATCATTCACCCCAACATTGGTTGAATGACTCAAATCAAAATTTTTATACGCGGGAATCACTAACCGCCATGGCGCGCAAAATTGTTCAGGGCGGCGTGTTTGGTTTGTGGTCAAACGACCTACCCGATCCTAATTTTATAGATCACTTACAAACAATATTCAGCACCGTATCAGTCGAAATCGTGCGCTTCCCCAACCCCTATTCGGGCGGCGAATCCACGAACTCGGTATATAGAGCAACGGTGTAATACCCTCAACATCTAACACGGAGAAACGCTAATGTCTGCTATCAACCTCTTACTCAATCGCTACGGCTTATGGATGGCCTATGCGGCCTTTGTCTGCATTGCCGTATTCACCCATAGCGGTGAGCCGATATTTTTTAGCGAAGGCCCTTATGCGGCAGGCAAACCCATTCTGTGGTTAATTTTGCTTGCCTTTCTGGTTTATAGCTGGCGCATTGGTCAACGCGAAGACTTTTTTAAGAGCGTGCAACGCATGTGGTCTAACCTGTGGTTTCGCCAGATTAGCCTCGACTTATACATAGGGCTG
This sequence comes from uncultured Gammaproteobacteria bacterium, assembly GCA_964351295.1. Lineage (GTDB taxonomy): Bacteria > Pseudomonadota > Gammaproteobacteria > Arenicellales > Arenicellaceae > Arenicella. The sequence goes on along the minus strand of CAYGNS010000186.1, from coordinate 2,075 downwards.
CTAATACCGCTATTTTTAATTTATCTACATAGCGGCTCGATTGTTGTGCTGCTGCTCTGGTTTCTGCCCGTTCTATTCTTCGCCAATCTAGCGACGTTGGTGTTTTTGGCTTTGAACTACGATGCATTGATTGCGGGCTTCGTTTAGCCGCCTAAGACAACCTCGATACGACTGATTCGACTGAGTCAGTCGTAGCGCAGTTCAGACGCTTTACCAGAAAACACGCGGTACACAAAAACCGTGTAAACAAAAATACACGGTAAAGCAATGACTACCCCTACCAACGTAAATTTGAGGGAGCTAGAGTGGGCGGCGGCTTCCCAAATTGTCATCTGACCAATAATGATGTCGGGAAAAATGCTATAGGCAAGCCCTAATGCGGCCATTACGCAAATCACCACGGGGCACAAAAAGATCATCCATGGGTTAGTGTTAACCAACCTTTCTGGGGTGCGATTTAACAAGGTGTACAACAAAACTAGCGCGATGGCTGAGGTGATTGGAATAGGCAGCAATCCAATAAACTGCGGTAGTTGAAACCAACGATCGGCAATTACGCTGCTGACCAACGGCGTGGCGATCGACACGAGCAGTAATCCGACCGCCATCGGTGTAATGCTGTTCTTGGCCCAGCGAGCGGCTTTTAAGAACAACGTACCTTCTGTTTTGATCAGTAACCAACTAGCACCAAGCACGCAATACAAGGCTGGCAGGCACACCGCGATCAATATTGAAAACACAATATTTAACTGGGTGTGTTCGAGCCCAGTGATATACGAGCCAAGCATCCACCCCTGAGCACTGGCCGCTACGAGCGATCCTACGAAGAACAAACGATTCCACATGGCTTTGCGATGCGAGCCCGCTTTCACTCTAAAGTCGAACGCCACACCGCGCAAAATAAGGCCGAGCAGCATGATGGTTGCGGGTATGTACAAAGACGTGAGAATGATGCCGTGTGCTGCCGGAAAGGCGATTAACAATACCCCAACACCTAACACGATCCAGGTTTCGTTGGCGTCCCAGAATGGACCAATGGAGGCAATCATTAGATCTTTTTCAGCCTCGTCGCCCAAGGGCAGTAGCAAACCCACGCCTAAGTCGTAACCATCTAGGATCACGTATAGCAGTAAAGCCAAGCCCATAATGGCCACAAAAATGACCGGAAGTAACGATTCCATCACGCACCCCCATTGGGCTTAAGGTTGTATTCATGCAAGGGTACACTCTGCAACGACATAGCGGGCTTGCTCGACATATAGAACAGCGAGCCGATGTAGCTTACCAATAAAAAGGCATAGATCAGTACATAGGCGGTGAGGCTCGCGATCAATACGCCCGGCGGATGGTCGGCGACTACATCGGCCGTGCGAATCAAGCCGTTCACAACCCACGGCTGCCGACCAATCTCGGTAACATACCAGCCCGCTAGTACGGCTACCCATCCCGCAAAGGTCATGCCCACAAGTATCTTTAGTCCCGTATTGCCCAACTCGCGTCCGCGCAATAGCTTAATCGAACATAACCAGCTCACTAGAAGCATTAACATACCCACGCCTACCATCACTCGAAATGCGTAAAAGACGGGCGCAACGGGCGGATGCTCACCCATAAAGTCATTTAAGCCCTGCACTACTCCATTCAGATCGTGAGTAAGGATAAGGCTAGCGAGTTGAGGAATTTTTACGGCAAAGTGGGTAGTACGTTCGTCTTCATCCACAATGCCAAACAAGGTGAGCGGCGCCCCTGCTTGCGTTTCCCACACACCCTCCATGGCGGCGACTTTTGCTGGTTGATGCTCAAGGGTGTTCAATCCATGCAAGTCACCCACAAAGACTTGTACGGGAGTAAGGATCGCAGCGCTCATAATAGCCACTTTAAGCACGTTACGTGTGCCTGGCCCACCTACTCCTTTTAGAATGCGCCAAGCGCTTATGCCAGCCACCAGAAACGCCGCGGTGATTAAACTGGCAAGGAACATATGGGTATAGCGATACCCAAACGAGGGATTAAAGATAACGGCTAACCAGTCGGCGGCAATCAACTCGCCATTGTCGTAGGTGTAACCCGTTGGG
>CAYGNS010000185.1:4724-5684 GCA_964351295.1 uncultured Gammaproteobacteria bacterium | reverse complement strand
TCTAAACGCTTTTCAACCGCACGTTGATTTTTAGGTGCGAGCATGTCGATGAAGTCAATTACAACTAAGCCCCCGAGGTCGCGGATGCGTAGTTGGCGAGCAATTTCATCGGCCGCCTCAAGATTGGTCTGTAGAGCTGTCTCTTCGATGTCACCGCCTTTGGTGGCGCGCGCCGAGTTTACGTCGATCGAGGTTAAGGCTTCGGTCGGATCAATGACTAAAGCGCCGCCAGCTTGCAGGTGTACTTCACGTGCGTAGGCGGATTCGATTTGATGCTCAACTTGGTAACGCGAGAACAAGGGCACAGTGTCTTCGTAGTACTTAAGCTTGATGACATTGCTTGGCATTACTTGATTCATAAAGCGCGTGGCGCGCTCGAACACTTCTTTGTCGTCGATAATGATCTCGGCGATATCACTACGAAAGTAATCGCGAATAGAGCGTACTACCAGATTGGTTTCTTGATACACCAAAAAAGGTGCGGGTCGGTCCGTAGATGCCGCGTATATCGCATCCCAGAGGCGCTGTAAGTAGTCAAGATCCCACTGCAGTTCTTCAGCCGATTTGCCGATACCCGCCGTGCGGGCAATGAGAGCGTGTTGTTTGGGGATCTCTAGTTCGGACATCGCAGAGCGCAGTTCTTGACGCTCGCTCCCCTCAATACGCCGTGATATACCGCCACCTTTGGGGTTGTTTGGCATGAGTACCAAGTAACGTCCCGCTAAGCTGATAAACGTGGTCAAGGCGGCGCCTTTGTTGCCACGTTCGTCTTTTTCAACTTGTACCAATATCTCCTGTCCTGTTTCCAGCACGTCGGCAATTTTAACTTGCGACATTGGAACTTCAGAAGAGTAGTTTTTGAAGTAGTTACGTGAGACCTCCTTCATAGGCAAAAAACCCTGGCGAGACGAACCGTATTCAACGAATGCGGCCTCTAAACTGGGTTCTATGCGGGTGATC
>CAYGNS010000185.1:0-4714 GCA_964351295.1 uncultured Gammaproteobacteria bacterium | reverse complement strand
CGGGTGATCTTACCTTTATAAATATTGCCTTTCTTTTGCATGGAACTGGCTGACTCAATGTCTAAATCAACCAATCTTTGACCATCGACTATTGCAACGCGCAACTCTTCTGAGTGGGTTGCATTAAATAGCATTCTTTTCATGTTTCCTCATATCGCACACGGCTTGTGTGCAGATTTCAATACGTCAATGGCGAACGCTTAGCGCTACATCATGTCCATCGATGTAAGCCACTTGAAGCAAACTCGAAGCGCTCGATGTTAACCACCTAAAAGGGTGGCACACAGGAGTGCTATCCGAACAAGCAAAGAGGGAAGAGGATTAAGGTGTAAAGAAAGTAGACAAAATTTTAAGTAGCGATTTAGCCGTCAATGCGGCGCTAAAACCACGATTAGCTCCTTAGGACCCTTGTGCAAACACCGCCGCTTGAAATCCAAATGGAGTATTGCCATTAAATCCTAGGCATCGCACACAAAGCCGCTGTATACCGATTACTGCCAGCTCAATAGCTACTCTGAGCGCAGTCTCAATACGCTTAAACACATCGCAAACGCTCGTTATATGTCTAGCAAAACGCCTTGATACAACGTGTTTGACCTACTAGTGCACCATAAAGTACGGCTGGCCTATTAATGATCAGACCTAACGCGCGGACCTAATACACAGACCTTAGACTGTTTCGATTAAATCAGGTGTGCTGAATAAAATCGATTTCTGATGCACCATTCGCTCTTGTTACCTGCCGTGTCCCTGAGGCCATAAATGCGTCAATGAGGGGTAACGCTGTGCCAATATTTGATCCTAATTTGATACTGCTATTAAATTAAAATGTGGCTGCGCTTAACCCTCGCCGCAACGGCAACCCTTTACAACGAAACACTTGAGTCTTTTGTTACCCAGTGTGTTTCTCGAACCTAAATCGAGACTCGATTTCGATCGATAATCGTTGCGAGCGCAATGCGCAGGTGGCGATGACTATGCGAGTGAGGTGTACTTAAAATTTTTCCTTTACTGTGACCGCGTGCCAGTACTACTGCCCAAGCAATCAACGCTTATCCAATTCGCTCATTTGCCGAAGCATTGAACGTATCTGACTCCTAACATACAGGGAGGAGCCTATTCCCCGAATGGAACAGCCTGCTGGGCTTATTCCGTAACCTAAATCGTTGCACGCGCCGGCACTTGAACTTCGCTCGAACGACTTATGGCAAAAAGCTCAATAACAGGGGATACAACGACACTGTGAATTCATCAAACAATTTGTTTGGCCCAATCTATTTGGCCACAATCTGTTTGGCTTAGGTCTTAATTTTAGGTCTAAATTTTAGGTTTTAGTTACCGTTTCTGATTACCAAACTCAGCTAACAATGCTGACTGACAAGTAATCGCGAAAAGTAGTTACGGTTCCAGAGTCAGCATAATCAATCAGCAACTCAACTTAAAAAACCCTAATAATCAATACTTTAGCGCATCGGATCATAACAGTATGTGGGGTGTACCGCAATCGCTCAATTTCGCTGTAGCTGCGTCGTCCAGGACCATGAAAATGCACTCATTTAGGTGGCTTTTAGCGTCTTTAGGCGGGTAGGGGTCGCCATTTGTATTCATATAGATTAACGTACTCACCTAATTTTAATTCTGACCACTCAGCGATGTTTTTACTGTGACCGACAAGCTTAATTTTAACGATCGGAGCAAGCCGAGCTTCATTCAAGTGGAGCCCGAGCAAGCGGGGCAGAGGCTCGATAACTTTCTATTCAGCAAGTTAAAAGGGGTACCCAAAGCGCGCATTTATCAAATGATCCGTAAGGGCGAACTGCGCATCAACAAAGGACGCGTAAAACAAACTACTCGAGTGACCTCTGACGATTTAATTCGCTTGCCGCCCTTGCAGCTCGCTGAGCATATTACGGCGGAAGTCAGCCACAACCTCACCACTTTATTGCAGGAAGCGGTTTTGTTTGAGGACAATGTGTTGTTGGTGCTCAACAAACCAAGCGGACTCGCTGTACATGCGGGCAGTGGGGTGCGTACAGGTTTGATCGAAGCACTGCGCGAGATTCGCGATGACTTACCCTATTTAGAACTCGTGCACAGATTGGACCGCGAGACGTCGGGCTGTTTAGTCTTGGCTAAGCGGGCGAGTGCCTTGCGTGCTTTACATCGCGACTTTCAGAGCTCTGCGGCTCGCGCGGGTGGGCTCGATAAGCGTTATTTGTGTCTCGTAAAAGGCCATTGGAGGCATGGGGCGCGACGTGTGGAAAAGCCGCTGGATATTGACGCACGTTATCAGGGTGAGCGCCATGTGGTGGTTTCTCAAGAGGGACGCTACGCCTGTAGTTTGATGCGGCCAGTGAGTCGCTCCAAATTAGCGTCACTAATCGAGGTGAAATTACTCACTGGGCGCACACACCAGGTGCGGGTACATGCACTGTCTGAATCGCATCCAATCGCTGGCGATCAGCGCTATGGTGATGCAGAATTTAATCAAGCCATGCGCAAGCTTGGCTTGCACCGATTGTTTTTGCATTCTAATTACATCGCCTTCACTCACCCCATCAGTGGGCAGCTGGTGGAGATCAATGCGCCGTTGCCAGCGGATCTTTTGGGTCTCCTTAATACTTTGGAGTTAAGTGCTGCGCTCAGTGGCAAGGGGTTTGCGTGATTCAATTAGTGATATTCGATTGGGATGGCACGCTCATGGACTCGGCATTAAAGATCACGCGCTGTATCCAGGCGGCTGCGCGCGAGCTGGCGATACCTGAACCTGATCACCATGACGCTAAGTTAGTCATCGGGCTTGGTTTAGAGGAAGCCATGCAGCGTTTGTTTCCGTACGTGTCGGCGGCGCAAACTCAGCAGCTTGTCGCCGCGTACAAACATCACTTTGTACATGAAGATCGCACCGAGCAAGGTCTATTTGAGGGCGTGCGAGAGGGCTTAGAGCGCATTAATGCGGCGGGTACTTTTGCGGCCATTGCCACGGGTAAATCAAGAGTGGGGCTAGATCGCGTGCTGGATGAAGTGGGCTTGCGAGAACAATTTGTGTTTACTCGCTGCGCGGACGAGTCGCGCACCAAACCGCACCCGCAAATGCTGCACGATATCCTCGATTTCACAGCAATTGCGAGCGATCGCGCTATTATGATAGGTGATACGAGCTTTGATATGGATATGGCTTTTAACGCTAAAGTGGCGGGGCTAGCCGTAAGCTACGGCGTACATTCGCCGAGCACATTACAGAAGACGAATGCAGCGGCAATTGTTGATTCGTTTGAGCAGGTGTTAGATTGGCTGGACAACCGAGGATTCGCAAAGGCCTTTGCATGAGCGCACTAATCCGCAATACAGAAGATTGCTTCATTGGCACTACCCAGGCTCTAGTGGATGGGGGTAAAGGTCTGCGCTTTGACGTAAAAGCAGTGAAGCCCAAGCCCGGATTAGAAGACGAACTAATTCCCGCGTTCGTGATTAAATTTGCTGCCAACGTGCATGCGTATCTTAATCGCTGCGGGCACATTGCTGTACAACTTGACTACGCCCCAGGCGAATTTTTTACGGACGACGGCCGCTCGCTAATGTGCGCGACGCATGGCGCAGAATATGCTCCCGATACTGGCGCTTGTTTGGGTGGCCCGTGCTATGGGATTGGCTTAGAACCCATCGCCGTTGTCGTGGAGGGCGACGCGATCCTATTAAATGACGACCGTTACGTATTGACTGATCCAGCCAATTCTCAACGAACTAAAATAACTTAACTATCCCTTATAAATAAGCATGTTTGGAAGAAAACCGAAAACGAATACTTTGCCCGGTGACGGTGGAGCGTCTTATAGCGACAGTCAAATCTTGCGTGACTTAGCCGCTGAGTATGCACGTGAACTAAAGTGGCGCCGCATTTTTAAGTTTGCGATGCTGGGTTTAGTCGTGCTGTACGTCTTCAGCACATTACGCATGGCGGCCAATCTAGACGGTACCGCCTCAGCCAGTCAGCCGCACACAGCCTTAGTCGAGCTGAGCGGCCCTATTGGTATCGATATCGGCGTTTCGGCTGACCAGATTAATCAAAGCTTGCGGCAAGCGTTTGCGGCCAAGCAGTCTAAAGCCGTTGTGTTAAGAATTGATAGCCCAGGCGGAACGCCAGTGCAGTCTGCTGAGATCAATGCTGAGATGGCGCGCTTGCGAAGCGAGTATCCAAACAAACCGTTGTTGGTGGTTATTAATGAACTCTGTGCAAGCGGTGGCTACTATGTTGCCGTCGCGGCCGATACGATATACGCCAATCCGGCTTCGATAGTTGGGTCTATTGGTGTGCGTATGGATGGATTCGGTTTTGTCGATGCGATGCAAAAACTCGGGGTTGAGCGTAGAACGCTGACCGCCGGCGAAAATAAAGCATTACTGGATCCTTTTTTGCCGCGCGATGCACAACAAGTTGCGCACCTGCAAGCGATGCTCGATGATGTACATCAGCAGTTCATTGATGCCGTAAAACTGGGTCGTGGCGACAAATTGAGTGCAACGGCTGATTTGTACACAGGCTTGGTATGGAGCGGAGCGCAAGCCAAGGACTTGGGTTTGATTGACGAGTTTGGCTCGCTAGATTCAGTGGCAAGAGATGTCGTTGGTGTTGAAGCAGTGGTGGACTACAGTTTTAAACCAGGTTTTTTTGATGCGTTTTCTAGCAACTTTGGTGTTGCAGTAGGCACTGGTA
>CAYGNS010000184.1:0-5727 GCA_964351295.1 uncultured Gammaproteobacteria bacterium | reverse complement strand
ATATGGTTATGGTTGCGGTATGAGAGGGCGATAATGCGTTGGTTTCGAGTACTAATATTTGGACGAATAAGCAGATCGGCCAACGTGACAACGCATATCTTCTAAGCAATATCGCCCCAAAAAACTTTGTGACTCATGTTTACTATGATTATGTCTCAGTTTCTATATTCGTACTGCTTTGGAAATATTTTGCTGAGTTGCTGAGTATCAGTCTGCTTATGTTGGCACTCTGGGTTTGGCGTTCTAGCGTACGCGATCGTCCGAGTCGCAGCACGGTTGTGGCGCACGAACGCAGCTTTATTGAGCACTTAAACGCGGGTGCGCGTTTTATGAGCCAGCATCATTTGTTGCAACCATTAGCCGATGCGGTAGCCGCCGAAGTGCTCGAGAAAGTTCGCGCACGCGAACCCGGTTTTGATGCGCTATCCCTGCATGCCCAAGCGGGGCGCATCAGTGAGCTAACTAGTACACGGTTCGATGTCGCGCAAACGTGGCTCGAAGACCTATCCGACATTCGTACTGAGGCCCAATTGTTGAATATGGTGGCAACGGCTAAACACTTTTTGCGAGCGCTTGAGTATGCAAACTAAACGCATGCCGAGGAACTATTCGGTCTCGTTTAGTTGTGCGCGACTTGCGCCTAGCTGTGACCGACTAAAACTAATCCTTCCCACTATTAAATTGAGAAATACTGATGACCACTGAGCAAACAGAGCAAACAGCGAACAAGAGCAATCAAGCGATACAGAATGTAATCGCCGAAGTGAACAAAGCCGTTGTCGGCCAGTCGCATTTGATCGAGCATGTGGTGATGACCTTAATTGCCAATGGCCATGTGTTGATCGAAGGCCTGCCTGGTTTAGGTAAAACCGTGCTTGTGCGTGCTTTGGCCAAAGCCATTTCGGGCGATTTTCGACGCATACAATTTACTCCCGACATAATGCCGAGCGATATCACGGGTCATGTAATGTTCGACATGAACAGTCGCACATTCGAAGTAAAAAAAGGCCCAGTATTTACCAACTTGTTATTGGCCGACGAGATCAACCGTGCACCCGCTAAATCGCAAGCTGCATTGCTCGAAGTAATGCAAGAAAAGCAAGTCACATTAGACGGCGAAACCCAGACGGTACCGCAACCGTTTATGGTGCTGGCAACCCAAAACCCGTTAGAGCAGGAGGGTACCTATCCACTGCCCGAGGCGCAACTAGATCGCTTTATGAGCAAGGTAGTGGTGGATTATCCGAGTATGGAGGACGAGGTTAGGCTCACCCAGCTAATCACACGTGCGAGTGTAGACGACAATGTGCTGATCAAGCAGATCGTACCCCAAATGAACACGGCCGATCTTATGGCGATACAGGCCGAGGTGGCCAACATCGCAGTGGATCAGCAAGTGGTGGATTATGCCGTGCGAATCGTTCGGCGCACGCGCGAACATGGCTCTATTTATCGCGGCGCGGGTAGTCGCGCGGGGTTAGCTTTGGTGCGTCTCGCCAAAGCCAAGGCGTTTATTCAAGACCGTGATTTTGTGATTCCTGACGATGTTAAGTCACTCGCCATTCAGTGCCTTCAGCATCGCATAGTGCTTACACCTGATGCTGAAATCGATGGTACAACGGCACCTGATGTACTGCGGCATATGCTCACCGAAGTGGCGGCCCCCCGCATTTGATGCTTCAACGTTTGCACACAGCTCTTTGCGAGTTTGGCTTCAGTAACCGTGGCTTTGCCGCGCTGTGGGTGCTGTGGGTCGCGGCTTTAGGCCTCGGTTTAAACCGCGTATTCAGCGTTGCGCCGGCTATGCAGTCATCGCTTGAATCGGTTTGGCTCTTAAGCCTCGCCATTGTGCTACTAATTTGCATTATCGAGGCTGTGCAGTTAAGGGGCATAGCGTTAGAGATTAATCGTAGCTTGCCGAAATATTTTTCGGTGCACCGGTCTGGCGAAGTAACTGTGAGCATTGCTAATGCAAGTAATAGAGCTGTGGTCGTGGCACTTCGCGATGCCATTCCCTTGCAGTTTGTTAGCTCGAGCTTTCCGCTGGTGCAAGAGATCGCGCCGCACACTCGTGCACTCTATCAGTACTCACTAACTCCTATTGAACGCGGTCCTGCCACTTTCGACAATGTGTACATCACGGTGAGTTTAGCCCACTTTGGGCGCGTGACTGGGCTGGTAAGACGCTTGCGGCGCATCAGCTTGAGCGATGCCACCAAAATCTACCCAGATTTTTCTTCTATCACGGCATCGATGCAACTAGGGATGGAGCAAATGCTGCTCAATGCGGGAGCACATTTGTCTACGCCACGGGGTGATGGATTAGAGTTTAAGCAACTGCGCGAGTTTCGCGAGGGCGATTCTTTGCGCGCGGTAGACTGGAAAGCAACGGCTCGCTTGGGCGAGCCTATAGCGCGGGAGTATCAAGAAGAACAAGACCAAAATATTATTTTTGTGCTTGATAGTAGCCGACGGATGCGAGCTCAGGAAGGCAACAGTCGCTACTTTGATTTTGCGCTCAATGCCACTCTAATGTGCTCTTACATTGCGCTAGACAAAGGTGACTCGGTGGCTCTAATGTCCTTTGGCGGCAGCGAATCGTGGTTGCCACCCGTGAAGGGCAAGCAGCAAATCAACGCTGTGCTCAATCACCTCTATGGATTAGAAACTAGCACCGACAATGCCGACTATATTACGGTCGCCGAGCAATTGGCCGCGAAACGCACTAAACGTTCGCTCGTGGTTCTTATTAGTAGTCTGCGTGATGAAGATGATGCGGATTTGCGTCGAGCCACACAGCTTCTCGCCAAGCGTCACTTAGTGATGGTAGTCGCGCTGCGTGAGCAAGCTTTGCTTGAGGTGGATGCTTGGAGTATCAATGAACCAGAGCAAGCCCTCACCTTTGCGCACGCCAAGTTGGTTGAGCGTGCGCGCCGCGCTTTAATCGGGGTGCTCAATCGTTCGGGCGTAATTGTATTAGATGCAACCTACCGCAATCTGCATGTGCTTATTGCCAACGAATATTTAAAGCTTAAGCGTCTGGGTAAAATTTGAGGGCTTCGGCGACCTGCGGTAGCCGCTCTTTACCGAAGAACATTTCCTCACCCACAAACAGGGTGGGTAATCCAAACACGCCGCGCTGCACAAGCGCTTCAGTATCGCTGACGAGCTGCGCTTTAATGACCTGGTCATCGCAGTTTTGTAAGATTGTTTCGGCATCTAAATCATGCGCGATGAGCGCTTGCGATAATACTTGCGGATCGCTCATCAGTAAATCGTCCTCCCAAAGACTGGCGAAGCAAGCGTCTACATAGTCTATATACCAGCTTTGGTTGTGGGCATAAATGGCGCCGCGCATGAGCATGAGCGTATTTACAGGAAAGTGCGAATTCATCTTAAATTTATAAAGCTTATGTTTTTTTATGTAGCGCTCTATTTCGAGACGCTCGTAGGCCATTTTGCCTTTTATGTTACCGAACGCGACCATCGGTGCGCTGTTGCCAGTGAGTTTGAAAATGCCGCCCAGCAGGGCGGGTACATAGCGAATGGCTACGTCAGGATCGTGTACGTATTCGCGTAGCGTTTTATGCACAAAGTAGGCATTGGGGCTGGCAAAGTCATAAATAAATTCAACGGTTTTATGCATTGTCTAATCCTAGTTTAAAAACTGCAGTGGTTGGTCGGTATAGGTGGGGCTAACAGTGCGCAATGAAGCAAATGGCCGCATTGCCGGCCATTACCAGTTCTCTCGCCAAGGTCGTAAATCTAACTCAAAGGTCCATGCAGTTCTGGCTTGTCGATGTAGCATGACGTAGTTGCTGGCAATGTCGTGGGGATTCAGGATTGCATCTTGGGCGCGTAAAGTGTCCACTGCGTCGACGTTTTCGCGAATAAAATTAGAATCGATCGCGCCATCAATAATAGTGTGGGCAACATGAATATTGTTAGGGCCGAGTTCGCGCGCCATCGATTGCGCGAGCGCACGTAAGCCGTGCTTGGCACTGGGAAATGCTGCAACGCCATTGGCGCACCGCACGCTCGCGGTGGCGCCGGTAAAAATAATTGTGCCGCGACCTCGCTCGAGCATTGGCTTTGCTACTTCGCGACCCATTAAAAAGCCTGCGAAACACGCCATTTCCCAAACCTTGTGAAAAACCCGTGCTGTTGTGTCAGTGATCGAAAATTTCACGTTGGCACCAATATTAAACACAGCAACTTCGATCGGCCCTACGTTCTGCTCAATAGAATGAATTAGGTTGATCATGCTTGGCTCATCTCGGGCATCGCAAGGGTAAGCAATGGCGCGCTGACCCTTAGCAACAATCTCTTGTGCTAATTCCTCCAGTTTATCGGCATGTCGCTCGCGCCGAACTACACAGGCGGTATAGCCCTCGTTTGCAAACGCGTGTGCAATAGCCGCGCCCGTATCATCGCCGGCGCCGATAATGAGTGCCGCAGGTTGTGGATGCTGTGGAGTGTTATTTTTCATGGTGATCAGACAGGCGTTGTGGAGTTTGGACTAATAAGTTTACTCGAATCGCAAGTGAAAAGATGTTGAAGGCCGTGAAGTCGGATGGTACGGGATTGCTTTGAATATTGTTGATATATAGGTAACGGTGTTTTGCCAATCTAACAATTATTGAATCCAAATTAAGTTGTTTCGCGTCTAACTCTACACAGGCGCTACAGGATGCGTCTACCGAACAACACTAGGAGACTTAGACATGAAAGACTTATTCACATTGGCTTTAATGAGTAGCGTATTACTGAGCATACAGGTGAGCGCGATTAGCGCCCATGCAGAAGTAAAACAATTTCCAGCAAGCGCTGATGTTATTACCGTCGTATCGCAGCCGGCAATAGATAACTTCGAAATCTTTAGTTTGGCCAAAGCGCGCCAAGCGATTGATGAAACACAAGCGAGAGTGCAGGCTGAAATTAAAGCGCACAATAGCGTTGTAATGACGCAGAGCGCGCCATTGCCTAGCACCAGCGACGCAAGTTAATCGAACAACATACTGTTAAATTAGAGTGTAAAGATTGAGGCCGGAGCGGGAGAACCGCTCCGGCTTTTTTTTGCCTGCTCTTTCTGACTAGCACGTTGAGCTTTGCCTTGTTTGATTGAATCCGCGTCGACAGTCGCACCCGCCTAAATTCGACCAAAAAGATAGCTCTCCAAAGCCCGATAACAATGGCCGAGGCAAGCTCTATTGGTCTTCACAGCAATTCACACAAGCCTAAGTTAGTGGTACGGTGTTAATCCACAGAGCCGTTTTGAGCATTCAGTGTGGGGTTCAATGAGTCTGCATCGCACTCAAAATGCCGCGGCCACCAAAGAAAAGGCCCAGGAGGACAGCTAATGACCAGAGAAAATAGGCGCTTCGATGTTGTAATTATAGGTGCTGGCTCGGCCGGTATTGCTACCGCTAGCAGTATTCTAAAACGTGCAAATTCTACCAAGATCGCCCTGATTGACCCCAGCGAAGATCATTACTACCAGCCAGGATGGACCATGGTGGGGGGTGGGGTATTTGATGCCGACGTTACCCACCGCCAAACGGTTGATCTGATACCGAGTTCCACTACATGGTTCAATGGGGCTGTTAGTTCCTTCGCTCCCGACGACAATTACGTGTGGCTGGAAGACGGCACCGAGGTCGGATATCAGGATTTGGTGGTTGCGCCCGGTCTCATGCTCGATTGGGATGGCGTTGAGGGCCTGAATGA
>CAYGNS010000183.1:0-5749 GCA_964351295.1 uncultured Gammaproteobacteria bacterium | reverse complement strand
GAATACTTAGCCTTGTGTTACGGGCGCATTATTTCGGGCGATACAATTGACGAGCCCATTGCGCGAGATCCACACGATCGACGTCGCATGGCCGTGAATGCATTGGGCAAGGAAGCGGTAACGCATTTTAGAGTGGCTGAGCGGTATCGGTTTCATACATTGTTGAATGTGAACTTAGAGACGGGACGTACCCATCAAATAAGAGTGCACCTGAATCATCTAGGCTTTGGATTAGTGGGCGATCCCGTCTACGGTCGCCGTCTAGCCATTCCAAGTGACTGCAGTAAGGCGCTAGAAATACAATTACGCGGTTTTAAACGACAAGCGCTGCATGCGCGAAAACTTGCGTTTACGCATCCTATCGAGCAGCAACCATGTGAGTTCACGGTGCCTAATCCTGCTGACCTAGAGGCGTTAATTGCCGCGGCAAGAGAAGATAATTCGCATTAGATAGTTAATTAAATGATTGATTTTATTGAATATGTGAATCCGGACACGCCGCAAATTCGCATTGTGAGTACGGGGCGCTATGGCGGAGTGAGCGCGGTGCCTTACGACAGTTTAAACCTGGCTGAGCACGTAGGAGATGCGCAAGATTGTGTGGCCACAAATCGAGCACGCTTGTGCAGCGCGCTCGATTTACCGCAGCCATTTGTCTGGTTGAACCAAATACACGGTACACGTATCGTGAGCACGGTCGAGGCGCTTAACTTTAAGCGCGCAACGACTCGGTGCATCGATGCCGACGGTGTATGGTGTGATCAATCGAACACGGTCTGTGGTGTGCTTACGGCAGACTGTTTACCGTTAGTGCTTGCTAGCCGCACTGGCGAACAGTTTGCATGTGTACACGTTGGTTGGAAGGGGTTGGCACAAGGGATTGTTGAGCAAAGCGTTGCGCGCTTGCAACAGCAGGAGCCGACCAATACTCTCTGGGCGTGGGCCGGGCCATGTATTGGACCGAGTGCTTTTGAGGTTGGAAGTGAAGTACGTGCCGCCTTACAAGGTTCTGAGTCCGCCTGGCGGCCGAGTAGGGTGGTTAACGGTGAACAGAAGTGGCTCTGTAACCTCTATCAAATTGTGGGTGAGCGCTTGGCGAGCCTTGGAGTCACTGAGTATGCGCATGCAGATGCGTGCACCTATAAGCAGTCCGAGCAATATTTTTCCTACCGGCGCGATGGCGTAACCGGTAGGCAAGCGACTTTGGTTTGGCGAGTATAGGGTATGGCGAATTTAGGGCCTGGCGGCTTGCGGTGCGCACATTGAGTTAGGTTTAGATTAAATGCAAAAAATAGAGATTAAACAAATGCGTGATAGCGGGCTCAGTCCAGTTTACGAACCCGTGCAATTACCACAAATTGCGCTCATGTCGTTCGCGCTACTGCTGGTCGCCGCTTTGTTAATCTATGCGTTTGACATCGAGTTTTCGTGGTGGGGGACGCTTGGTTATAGCGCGCTGTATCTTGGTCTAGTGGCGGGTGCAGGATTGTATTTGTGTGTGATTAGCGCATCTAGGCTGCTTCTACATCTTCCCTCGGTGTTTGAGCTGAACAGAATGCTCGTGCAGATGTTTCGTAATATCGGCTGGATTGGTATTGTCTTGCTTTCTTTATTAGCCGGTGTTGGCGAAGAGCTCTTATTTCGCGTGTTCTTGCAAACCGCCATCAGTGATTGGCTCGGTCCAATGCTAGGCATAGTGCTGAGCTCTCTGCTCTTTGGACTAGCGCACTACGTATCGCGTTTGTATTTTTTGATCACCTTCATTATGGGCTTTTTTTTTGGCACGCTTTACTACGCGAGCGAGAGCGCTGCCCTCGTGATGGCGATGCACTTTTTTTACGATCTGTGCGCTTTTACGGTGGTGGTTAAGTACCCAAGACTTATAAGCCAGGGCATTTGATCGCTCAGCTAGACGGTTATGTGCGGCTGTTTCGGGCGAATGGCACAGGAATGTGCGCTCTGTTTATGCCGTGCTATTTTTCCGAATGGCCGCTGCGGTGAAGATCACATCGGTGGAGCTATTCAATGCGGTTTCCGCCGAATCCTGCAATACACCAATAATAAAGCCGACAGCAACGACTTCCATCGCGTAGTCGTTGGGAATACCAAAGAGTCCACAGGCCAAGGGTATGAGTAGCAGAGACCCCCCTGCCACACCACTCGCGCCGCAAGCGGATAAAGCGGCGATGACACATAATAAAACAGCGGTGCCAAGATCTACCTGAATGCCGAGTGTATGAACGGCGGCTAAGGTCATTACCGAGATGGTGATTGCGGCACCACCCATATTGACGGTCGCCCCCAACGGTATTGATACCGAATAGGTTTTTTCATCGAGCCCAAGTTTTTCGCACAATTGCATATTCACTGGAATATTAGCGGCCGAGCTGCGCGTAAAGAATGCGGTAACGCCGCTCTCGCGCAAACATCTGAATACCAAAGGATAAGGGTTGGTGCGCGTTAAAATGAATACCAGAATGGGGTTGATGATTAAGGCGACGATCAGCATGGCCCCAATTAATAGTGCCAATAAATGTGAGTAACCGAGTAGTGCTGTCAAGCCGGTTGCAGCCACGGTGCTTGCAACTAAGCCAAAAATACCGATGGGTGCCAATGCAATGACCCATTTGACAATGCCTGTTACGGCCGAGCTCAGATCGTTCAGAAGCGTTTTAGTGGATTGCTCCGCACTACGCAACCAGATTCCTAGACCAATTGCCCACGCGAGGATACCAATAAAATTGCCTTCCATTAATGCCGTCACGGGATTTTGGACTAACTTGAATACCAATGAACTTAATACTTCGGCAATTCCTTCTGGCGGACTTAAGTCAGGACTCTGCGCCATCAGGGTAAGCGTCGCTGGGTACAAGAAGCTCAGCGAAACCGCGACGAGTGCAGCGAGTAACGTGCCTATTAAGTATAGGGCGATGATGGGACGCATCGCGGTATTGCCAAGTGATTGCTGTTGGGCGATGGATGTCATCACGAGTACGAACACCAAAAGTGGTGCCACTGCTTTCAGCGCGGACACGAACAAGTTACCCAAAAACGCCATGGCAGCCGCGCTATTTGGACTGATTAGAGCGAGGGAGACACCGAGCAAAATCCCAAAAAATATTTTAGAAACTAAGCTTATATTATTGATTTTATTGAATAGTTCTTTCATTTCAAATTAGATTTTAGGTGGGAAAGCTTATTGACTGACATGGACTCGCTTACAGATGAGGACTTCTAGCGCGCCTAGGCAAGCTCTTTATTCCAGAGAATGTCGGGATGGCCAGAGCGTAAATTAATAATGCGGGCTATTACAAACAGCAGGTCAGACAAGCGGTTTAGGTATTGACGGGTAGTGTCGCACACGGGTTCTGATTGGTGCAACGTAACCACATCACGTTCTGCTCGGCGAGCGATGGCGCGGGCGAGATGACAGATTGCTGCCGCGTCACTGCCGCCGGGTAGAATAAAATCTTTGAGTGGTTCTACTAAGGCATTGAAGCGGTCGATATGCGCTTCGAGACCGGTAATCTTTTCAGGTTTGATAAAAGAATGGCCAGGCATGCTTATTTCGCCGCCTATGTTAAATAGGTCATGCTGAATGGATGTCATCAGCGCGTTGAGTTCAGCATCCTCTAGTTTAGCGATCATCATACCAATGGTGCTGTTGAGCTCATCGACCGTGCCCATGGCATTCATGCGTTCATGATTTTTGGCGATTCGTTGGCCGCCACTAAGCCCCGAAGTGCCATCGTCGCCCGTGCGTGTATACAGTTTGCTGAGTCGGTTGCCCATAGTGTTTAGTTCCTTATTTGATAGCGTCTATCGTGTCGCTTGATATGGTTTAGTTTGATCAGTGCGTTCTCTGGTCCATTGAAGCAGGCGTTCGAGTAACTTCGCTGTGTAGTCTGGCTTTTTATCACGAGCAACGTGCGGATGTTGTTTAAGTCGGCTGGCTCGCTAAGAATTGCTGTTGTGTTCAGCCGGCGATGGGACTGAACAGATCATGGATCGGCAAACTAATGGTAAACGTGACGCCATCTTTGTCGAGCATATTTTCTGCACTGACATCGCCGCCGTGAAAACTCGTAATGAGTTTAACAACGTATAAACCCATGCCGAGACGGGTTTTTTGCGCATCTTTGCGTCCTAACGAAACAAGCGGCTCAAAAATTCGTTCAGCCATGCCATCGGGCAAATTTGAACCTTCATTACTCACTTCAATTAGCGCTTGGTTCTGGACGCGCCGAGCACGAATAATGATAGGGGTACGTGGTGCGGCAAAATCTAAAGCATTGTCCACAAGTTTATCCAACGCTTGAGCGATGTAGTCCGGTGCTACATCGACAATTAGCGGTTTGTGCTCGGCGATTAATTTAAATTTTTGCGCGGGGTTGCTAAACGCATATCCGTCGACGTAGCTTTCTAAAAGTTCAATCAAATCAATAGTTTCTCGCTCTTCGTCTTGTAGTGCCTGTTCGAGGTTGGCCGCTTCCGTTAGGTTTTGCAGGATTGCCCCAATTCGATTTAAACCGTTTTTAGCACGCTCCATGTATTTACTTTGGGCGGCATCTTGGTTTTCACGTGATAGATTGTGTAAGCTCGAGTTCACTACATTAAGCGGGTTGCTCACTTCGTGTGCGAGCGTATCGGGTAGGCCCTTTAAATACGTTGTGTACTGCGATAGTCGGGCTAACATGTTGCTCACACTGCGAGAGAGATCGCCAATTTCGTCCCCTGATTTTTCTTCTTTCGGCAGTCGTTGATTAAGAATACGCCCCTCGCGATCAATCGCACTGTCGGCGGCATCTCGTAAACGTCTAATGCGCAGGGTGAGCCGCGATGCAAATAACAAAAGAGCCGTCGCCACGGTCACTAAAACGAGCAGCGTTACACTTATCACGTTTTCGAGGGTCTCCTGCTGCTTGCGCAACACTTGATTGGTACTTTGCTCGACCACTACAGCCCCAGGAATGCTCTCGTTCAGATAGATAGGGTGCGCAGACATAATAATCATCCCTAAACCATCCACCCCTGGTCGACGGTCGGAGGATATTTGGCCCGCTAGAGCGTTATCAATAATTTCGTCATTGCGCGCATCATCATCGTCTATACCGCTGGCGCTCGGGTCTTCGACAATGTAAGAAAAAACCGACTGAAGAGAGCGGCTATAGTAATAATTTAAGTAGCCAAGAATGCGGTCGGCAAAGGGTTGGTTTTCGGAAGGCTTGGTAATCGCGTTTTGGTCGTCGCCTAAAATTACACTTCCCACTACAGTGCGAACACGGCGGTCTTTATCTATTACCCAAATGCGCGTATCCGAACGATTGAGCGCGCTCAAAATTTTAGCGAGCGCCGGGGATTGCACCATAAGGCGTGATAGATCATCGCTTTCACTTTGTGGCGTGGTGGGCACAATTGCGGCAATGGCACGAGTATCGACATCATCTACGTCTACCACTGCAAGTCGCACCCGAGTGCTAGAGGGTAAGAGGTAACGCGGCATACGAATTTCGACCACATAGCCCGATTCGGTAAGGGCCATTTCAGCTGCGAAGTCGTAATTGGGTTGCCCAGTAATAGGGTACTGCCACTTTTCGTCCATGGCATAGATGCTCATACGGCCAGGCTGGCGCGCGATTAGAGTAAACCGCTGTTCACGCCCAGTTGCATCGCGCAGTGTCAAACGCAGATGGTCAGCCGCATCTACCCGCAAAATGTCCCGATTGCGTAGTACAACCTGATTATCGGT
>CAYGNS010000182.1:0-5754 GCA_964351295.1 uncultured Gammaproteobacteria bacterium | reverse complement strand
TTTCTGATAAAGAAAGGATCTATTTTGATGACGTTCGGGTTAGGGTCGAAATCCTCTTAGGCGTAGAAAATCATGGCTTTAAAGTGATAATGCATAATTTTAATAGCGAACGCATGGGCATGTCTGCGAGTATGGATGGGGCGGCTAGAGTCTGTTTAGAAGACGCCGTGGCGTGGGCTCGCGAGCGCAAGACCTTTGGAAAGCGTTTAGCCGACCACCAAGTTATTCGCCATAAAATAGCGGAAATGCTGCAAAAGATTTACGCCTCGAATGCCTATTTGCAGGTGGTGTCCCACCAAATTAGTTTGGGTAAAGAGGACGCAAGCGCCATTGCGCTATTAAAAGTACAGTGCAGTCAAACCATGGAGTTTTGCGCGCGCGAGGCCATGCAGATTATGGGCGGAATGAGTTATATGCGCGGTAATCGAGTGGAGCGAATCTACCGCGAAGTGCGCGTTAATGCGATTGGAGGCGGCTCCGAAGAAATTATGCGTGACTTAGCCACCCGACAATTGGGCCTGTGATAAATCACTTTGACGCTGCACAATTTTTCGTAACCACATAAACAAGACTATTAAGAATGACAACTATGCAACCAGATCCTCAAATTCGCCTCTGGCACTGTCACAATGCGCGGTCTTTACGGCCGCTGTGGGCACTCGAAGAGATGGGTATACCGTATACATTAGAAGTGTTGCCGTTTCCGCCCCGCTTTTTTAAAAGGGAATTTCTAGAAATAAACCCGTTGGGCACAGTGCCCTATTTTACGGATGGCGATGCGCGCATGACCGAGTCGAGCGGTATTTGTCATTATTTGGTGGAGCGCTATGCTAAGCACGAATTGGGCATCGACGTCGGCCATGCCGACTACGCCGACTATTTAAATTGGCTGTATCACAGTGATGCTACCTTAACGTTTCCGCAGACTATCTATTTAAGATACACGCTTCTTGAGCCCGACGAGCGCAAGAACCCCACGGTCGCCGAAGACTATGCAAAGTGGTTTATTGCTCGGTTGAAATTACTCGACCAGCATTTGCATGAGCGCGACTATCTGTGCGATGGGCGGTTTACGATCGCAGACATCGCCGTTGGCTACGCGCTGTACTTAGGTCAATTGAATGGCTTAGGTGACCGCTATAGCGAGGTTGTGCGGGACTATCTGAATCGGCTTACCGCGCGCCCCGCCTTTGTGCGGGCGGTGGCGTTAACGGCGGATAGAGCCCAGGACGGTCTGATTTAAACACGAGATTCATCGCTGCTTCTGGTCTGAACGCCAAGACCAAACAGCAAGGCCAAGCACCAAGCCCAAAGCCTGAGACTAAGTAATTGTTGAGAACTTTTTAAGGACACTTTTGAGGAAAATATGATTTATACCGAAGAACACATCGCCATTGCCGAAACCACTGCCAAAGTGATTCAGGCGGAGATAAACCCTTATTGTGACCAATGGGAAGAAGAGGGCATATTTCCTGCCAAAGAGGTGTTCAAAAAACTGGGTAAGTTGGGTCTGTTGGGCATTCATAAGCCGGAGGAATACGGTGGCATGGGTCTGGACTACAGCTACCATTGCGCGTTTACCGAAGAGCTTGGCACGATCGACAGTGGTGGGGTAGCCATGGGCATTGGAGTACAAACAGATATGGCCACGCCCGCCCTCGCTAAATATGGTAGCGACTACGTTAAAAGTGAATTCTTAACACAAGCCATCACCGGCGAAGCGGTATTCTCGATTGCTGTAAGCGAGCCGAGTGCCGGTTCAGACGTAGCACAAATTAAAACCACTGCGCGCAAAGATGGCGACGACTACGTGATCAATGGCACCAAAATGTGGATTACCAATTCCACGCAAAGTGACTACCTCTGCCTATTAGCCAACACCAGTGATGACAGCCGCCACAAAAACAAGAGTCTAATTGTGATTCCGTCCAACACCCCCGGTGTGTCGTTTTCGGAGCGTTTGAACAAATTGGGTATGCGCAGCTCCGACACGGCGCAAATTTTCTTAGATGATGTTCGAGTGCCGCAGCGCAATCGTATTGGCGAAGAGGGTTTTGGCTTTATCTATCAAATGGAGCAGTTTCAAGAAGAGCGCATTCACATCGGTATGGTTAATTTAAAGGGCTTAGAGAAAGTGATTCAAAAGACCATTGAGTACACCTCCGAGCGCAACATTTTTGGACAGCGTGTGATCGACCATCAAGTGGTACGCTTTCGTCTCGCTGAACTGCAAACCGAAATTGAAGCCCTACGCGCACTGACCTATGCCACCATTAAGCGCTATGTTGATGGTGAGGATATGACTCGTATGGCGTCGATGGTTAAACTTAAAAGTGGCCGTTTAACGCGCGAAGTAACCGATGCGTGTTTACAATATTTTGGCGGTATGGGCTTTATGTGGGACAACCCCGTGGCCCGCGCTTATCGAGATGGTCGGTTGGGCTCGATTGGTGGGGGTGCCGACGAAGTGATGCTTGAAATTATTTGTCAGCGTATGGGTATTTCGCCTAAAACACGCTAATACGGATTCGCTATGACCATTATACAAACACAATTGGACGTTCACTCTGCCACCTTTCAACGCAATGCTGAGGTGATGGGTGCTGCGGTGGACGAGGTGCGTGGCATCGAGCGTCGCGTTATTGAGTTGGCACGCGCAAAAGAAGCTCGCTACAAGGAGCGAGGGCTGTTGGTGCCCCGCGAGCGTCTGGCGCATTTGTTAGATCGGGGCGCGCCATTTTTAGAGTTGTCTACTTTGTGCGGGTATCTGCAAGAAGAGGATCAAGATGGGTCAGCCGCCGGTGGTAGCTGTATCACTGGCTTAGGGTATGTGCAGGGCACTTTATGTGCGGTGCTTGTTGATGATTATCTAACTAAAGGCGGCAGTATTACCGAACTCGGTAGCTTAAAGCGTCGCCGCATGTATCGCTTAGCGGCACAACATAAATTACCGGTGATCGCGTTGGCACAAAGCGGTGGCGGTAATCTTAAGTTAATGGGTGATTGGTTTGCCTTTTCAGGCGAAGGTTTTGCCGTGCAGTGTCGCCTATCGGCCTTGGGCGTGCCGCAGATAACAGTGGTGCATGGCTCGGCCACGGCGGGCGGTGCGTATCAACCCGGTTTGTCTGATTACGTGATCATGATTCGCAAACAATCTACGGTGTATTTGGCCGGCCCGCCCTTACTTAAAGCGGCCACGGGCGAGATTGCCACTGACGAGGAGATTGGTGGTGCCGAGATGCACGCGAGTATCGCCGGAACGGCAGACTACATAGCCGAAAATGACCAAGATGGCATCCGCATTGCCCGCGAGATTACCGCCAAACTTGACTGGGATAAGCACACTACGCCGATCAAATTGCGCGCCTATGAAGAGCCATTGTACGACCCAGCCGAGTTAATTGGCATAGTGCCAGAAGATCCGAAAACGCCTTACGACATGCGCGAAATTATTGCCCGAATTGCGGATGGCTCGGACTTCGTTGAGTTTAAAGCCGAATTTGATGCCGGCACGGTGTGTGGCCATATCAGCATGCACGGTATTGACTGCGGCGTGATTGCCAATAATGCCCCGATTACGGCGAATGGCGCGGTCAAAGCGGGCCAATTTGTACAGCTGTGCGAACAATCTCAAACGCCGCTACTCTTCCTACACAACACCACTGGCTTTATGGTGGGAACGGCGGCGGAGCAAGCGGGCATCATCAAACACGGTGCTAAATTAATTCAGGCCGTGACCAATGCAACCGTCGACAAAATTAGTGTGATCGTGGGTGGTTCTTATGGCGCGGGTAACTACGCCATGTGTGGCAAGGGGATTGATCCTAACTTTATTTTCGCTTGGCCGCGCAGCATCGTTTCGGTGATGGGTGCGCAGCAGGCGGGTAGCGTGATTCGTACAGTAACTGAAGCCAAGCTCAAGCGCACTGGTAAGGTGGATGCAGCGCTACTCGATCAAGTGGAGCAAGACACGGTGAGTGCAATGCAAGCGCGTTCGGGTGCGTTGGCGAATACGGCGAGGCTATGGGATGACGCGCTGATTGACCCCCGTGATACGCGGGCTATCGTCGCTTTTGCACTCAGAGTGTGTCGCGAGGGGCGTGGTCGCCACCCAAAACCCAATACGTTTGGTATCGCGAGGTTATAAATGCACGATCTGCCATCTTGTAAAGAATTACTCCTAGAGCTAGAGCGTGGGGTACTCACCGTAACGCTCAACCGCCCACACAAGCGCAACGCCATGAATGCGCAATTAGTGCAAGAACTTATTAGCGTACTGGATAGCATCGCCACGAGCTCGCAGGTGCGAGTCCTCGTGTTGCGTGGCGCTGAGGGCAACTTTTGTGCCGGCGGTGATATTGGCGGGATGAATCAAACCAGCCAGCCTTCGGACGATGGAGGGCGCGACGCCAGTTGGCATTTCAATCGCTCGTTTGGCACCTTAATTAGCAAGCTCAACCGAGCGCCGCAATTAGTCATTTGCTTGCTAGAAGGCGCGGTCTTAGGCGGCGGCTTTGGCTTGGCATGCGTGTCTGACTACAGTATTGCCGACACAAATGCTCTGTTTGCCATGCCTGAAACAGGACTCGGGATTATACCCGCGCAAATTGCTCCGTTTGTGGTGAGTCGTATTGGGCTTACGCAGGCACGGCGTTTGGCCTTGTTTGGTGTACGGATCAATGGTACCGACGCGCTGGAAATGGGACTGGTACATCAAGTAACCAGTAACGAGACCGATATGCAGGCCGCGTTAGTGCATGCTTTACAGTTAGCGCGCAAGGTCGCCCCCAATGCCACGGCCGTTACTAAGCAATTACTATTGGATGCTTTCGAGACGCCTAAAATTGAACAGTTATTAGATCGCGCTGCGGATGATTTTACCGCTGCGATCATGGGGCCCGAGGGGCAAGAAGGCACTTCTGCCTTTGTGGCCAAGCGTAAGCCGAGTTGGGCTGATGAGTAACAGCGGCTCGGGTTACACCAACAATCGGGTTACACCAACAAAGCGTCACTGGTTGCGTTCAGTTAGCATACGCGCGCAGAGACAGTGGTCACGCAGATTTTTGAATTAGGTTAAAGCATGCATAAGTTTCAAAAAATATTGGTCGCAAACCGTGGTGAGATTGCCGTTCGGGTTATGCGTACTGCACAGCAACTCGGTTACCGCACGGTGGCGGTTTACAGTGACGCGGATGCCGATGCACCTCACACTTTACTGGCCGACGAGGCCGTAAACATAGGCGCTTCGGCTCCCAGCCAGTCGTATTTGGTGATCGATAAGATTATTGCGGCAGCTAAGTCTGTCAATGCAGGGGCTATTCATCCGGGCTATGGGTTTTTATCTGAGAACGCAGAGTTTGCTGAGCGCTGCGCTCAAGAAGGGATCGTATTTATTGGCCCTGGTGCGGATGCCATTCGCTTGATGGGCTCTAAGCGTTTGTCCAAGATCGCCATGTTGGAATCCAATGTGCCCTGTATTCCAGGGTATCAAGGTAGCGAGCAAGACGACGCCAGTTTGGTCGAGCAGGCTAAGTCCATCGGGCTGCCGCTGATGGTAAAAGCTTCGGCGGGCGGCGGTGGGCGCGGAATGCGCATCGTGCATGATCTTAAAGAGCTCGAGTCTGCCATTAGTGCAGCGCGCGCCGAAGCGCGATCGGCGTTCGGCAGCGATGAATTAATTTTAGAGCGTGCTCTGCTTGAACCTCGACATATCGAAATTCAAGTATTTGCAGACAATCATGGAAATTGTGTTTA
>CAYGNS010000181.1:0-5781 GCA_964351295.1 uncultured Gammaproteobacteria bacterium | reverse complement strand
GCATCACGATTACCGGGCGGCTTGAACTTTTCGGCATCGGCGAGAAGAATGCTAGGGCGAATAATCATTAGATCGCAAATAATCATTCCAGCAAACCGTTCCCCATGCTTATGCATCGCGGCGGTAGCGATGCGTCCACCAAACGAGTGGGCCACAATAGTTGGCTTTTGGCCGTGCGCAAACAAACCGAGTTGTTCGCTCACCTGCATGAGTTCATGAACACGCACCGATTCGTTGTACTCCTCGCGCCAGCCGGAATCACCCATTCCAGAAAGATCCATGGCCACTAAATGGAAGTGGTCTGTTAAATACGGAGCAATAAACGCAAAACAACGCGCGTGGGCCAAAAAGCCATGGAGCATCATAATGCCGGGTTTGCTCGGATCACCCCAACGGAAATAGTGAATGTCGCACCCGTCCACCTCAACCACACCTTCCTCACGTGGATGCGCGAGGACCGCTGTTAGCCACATGGGTGGATTCGGCATCGTGTCATTTAGATCACTACTTGCGGAGGAGCCGACAATGGGGGTCACACCGATCTTATTGTCAGTGTTGGTAAGATTAGTTGGTTTCATTAGTCACGGGCGTTTAACGAAAAATTTAAGCCCCGAACCTTACCATCACTATCCGATTTTGGGGTGAGATTTATTGTTATGTTGAGTATCGGCGTGCGTGGTAGGGTTATAACAACCCCGTCATTCCCACGCCAACTCCGTCATTCCCGCGCAGGCGGGAATCCAACTGATTATGTTTGGCAAAGTGGTAGTAAATGGTTCCCCGCCTTCGCGGGGATGACGAGCGAGAGAACGAGGATTTCGAGGGAGCGAACGAGGACAACGAACGAGAGAACGGGGATGATGTTTTTTGTGTGGTTGAAGCGACTAATTTTTTTGAGCCTCTTCGTCCGGTAAAGCGACAGCAGGCCAAGCAACGGATTGCTTGACCTGCTTTAAGAACGTCTGAATATCGGAGCTGTTTCTACGCGCCGTTGAGCTTATCAATTACTGCTTTTGTAATGTTGATGCGCGGGCCTACCAGTACTACTACGCCAGGTTGGTTATTCAAAATCAAGTCATAACCGCCTTCGGTTCGAATACTTTCGATAACTGGGCGCAATTGTTTTTCGATTTCGGCTAAACCTTCATTACGAATTTTTTGTGCCTCGCGTTGTTTGTCACCTTCTAGTCGACGTACGGCAATTTGCTGATCTTCAAACGCTTTTTGCAATTCGCTTGTTTGATCTTGCGTGAGTGTGCCTGCACCTTCAGCGAGTTTCTTGCGAATATCTTGTGCTTTGCCAGCCAATACTTCGAGCTCGCGCTGCGCTTGCTGTTGAAATTCTTCTAGTCGACTCCCCAGTGCTTTGCCTGCAGGTGAGTTGGCAATAACTTGGTCAAGATTAAGTACACCGATCACAGCCGGTGCAGTTTGCGCTTGAGCTTGGCTCAGGCCAAGAGTGACAATAGCGGTTACGATAAAAAACAGTTGGCCAAAGCGTGTGCCACGCGACTGGCCTGAAAAAGATAAAGGGTTCATGAAGACTCCAGTAAATGATTAAAAATTGTACAACGGTACACGCAGTAAACTTCAGAAACTCCAAGAAGTTCTGAGCTTGCCTTGCGAGCGGCTCATGTGAAATGCCGACTCAGGGGGCGAATAATATAGGTTTGCGAATAAATTTTCTCGTAAATTACATTGAGTATAAAAAGAATAGGGTTGATGGCCGTTTCGCCATCAACCCTCAATTGTAAAAAAAACTCGGTTGAACTTCAGCGTGAACGGAATTAAGCCCCTACGCTGAGTTTTGTCTACCGACTACAGATCGAAGCGATCAGAATTCATCACTTTGTTCCAAGCAGTCACAAAGTCATCGACAAATTTTTGTTCGCCGTCTTGGGCTGCATAAACTTCGGCTACGGCTCGCAACTCTGAGTTAGAGCCAAAGATCAGATCAACGGTAGTTGCCGTCCACTTTGGCGTGCCGTTGTCCCGATCTACGCCTTGGTAAACGCCCTCAACATCTGATTTAGTCCAACGCGTAGACATATCGAGCAAGTTAACAAAAAAGTCATTACTCAAGGTGCCGGGTCGATCGGTTAGCACTCCGTGAGAGCCTTCCGTGTTGGCGTTCAGTGCACGCATACCGCCCACTAGAGCCGTCAGTTGTGGCACCGTAAGGTTGAGTAAGTTAGCTCGATCTACCATCGCTTTGGCCGGTGCAAAGTAGCTGTCATCACTGTAGTAATTACGGAATGGATCTGCCTTTAACTCCAGCGCAGCAAAGGATTCTACATCGGTTTGCGCTTGCGATGCATCAGCTCGACCAGGGGTGAACGGCACAGCTACATCAAAGCCAGCGGCATTAGCCGCTTGCTCAATGCCGACCGCTCCGCCAGCTACAATCACGTCAGCTAAAGATACTTGTTTGCCTCCTCTAAGAGATTTATTAAAGGCCTTTTGTACCGCTTCGAGTGCTTGCAGCGACTGTGCCAATTCTTGTGGGTTGTTAACCGCCCAATCTTTCTGTGGTGCTAGACGTACTCGCGCGCCATTCGCACCGCCGCGCATGTCGGTGGCACGGTAGGACGCGGCCGAGGCCCAAGCCGTTTTAACTAATTGCGCATTGCTCAAGCCAGCTTCAGCGATTTGCTGCTTTAGTTTGGCTACATCGCGGTTGTCAATTAACTTATAGTCCACCGCAGGTATTGGGTCTTGCCACAGTAAAGTTTCAGTTGGGATTTCCGCACCCACATAACGCGCTCTGGGACCCATATCGCGGTGCGTTAATTTGAACCAAGCTTTGGCAAAGGCTAGATTGAACTCCTGTGGATCTTGCATAAAGCGTTCTGAGATGGCTCTAAATTCGGGATCAACTTTTAATGCCAAATCGGTGGTGAACATGATCGGTGCATGGCGTTTGGTTGCGTCATGTGCATCGGGCACCATATTGGCCGCCGCTTCATCCGTCGGAATCCATTGTGTAGCGCCCGCTGGGGTTTTCACTTGTTTCCATTCAAAGTTAAACAGGTTGGCAAGATACATCATTGACCAACGTGTAGGCGTTGCCGTCCATGCGCCCTCTAGGCCACTGGTGATGGTGTCTTCGGCATTGCCTTTACCACACTTGCTGGTCCAGCCAAATCCTTGCTCTTCGATCTCCGCCGCGGCAGGCTCTGGACCTGTGCATTCAGTGGGCTTGCGTGCTCCATGTGCTTTGCCAAGCGTATGACCGCCCGCGATCAGCGCGACAATCTCTTCGTCGTTCATAGCCATTCGCCCAAAAGAGAGACGGATGTCATGTGCTGCGGACTGAGGATCATGATTGGCATTAGGGCCTTCTGGATTCACATAAATCAAGCCCATTTGCACAGCGGCAAGGTCGCCTTTTAGCTTACCGTCGCTGGTGCGGCGCTTGTCGCCTAAAAACTCACTTTCCGGACCCCAATAAACTAAGTCAGGTTCCCAGTCGTCAGTTCGGCCTCCCGCGAAACCAAAAGTCTTGAAACCCGCGGATTCCAGCGCCACATTGCCGGTCAGAATCATTAGGTCAGCCCACGATAATTTGCGGCCATATTTTTGTTTAACGGGCCAGAGTAAGCGTCGGGCTTTGTCTAAGTTTGCGTTATCAGGCCAACTGTTCAAAGGTTCGAAGCGTTGTTGACCACCGCCGGCGCCACCACGTCCATCGCCCACACGATACGTGCCAGCACTGTGCCACGCCATGCGAATCATAAAGGGACCGTAATGACCGTAATCAGCAGGCCACCATGGCTGCGAGGTAGTTAAGGTCGTTTCGATGTCTTTCTTCACTTCAGCCAAATCGAGTGTGCTGAATTCCTTAGCGTAATCGAAGTCGGCACCGTAGGGATTCGAGGCAGGCGAGTGCGCACGAAGTGGGGTCAGATCGAGCTGCTCCGGCCACCAGAACTGATTGGTTTTAGCGTCGCCAGCCACACCTGCACTCGATGCAACAATGGCCGTTGAACAAAGTAAAATGCTCGTTAACCACTTGGGTAGTTTTCTTATTTGCATGTTAAAGGCCCCTCCTGAGGGCGAGTAGTATTACTACCCTTTAGTTATAGGCTTAAGCGGAAGGTTGCAAAAGTGAATTAAATAGAACGCGACTATCAGGGGAATAGATGGTGGTGAAAGCAGTGATAGTGTTTTGGAATAAAAAGGTAAAAGCGTTGTTCCCGCGCAGGCGGGGGCGGGAAGCCATGGGTTGGCATCGTGCTAAATAATGGTTCCCCGCCTGCGCGGGGATGACGTGTAGAGCTGCGCGGAAGCAATAACTCAGATTCGTCTACAGATTACGTGGAGCGAACAAAATGATCGACATGCCGATTACAATAACGGCTACGCCCACCCAGTCCCACAGGTGAGGTCGAATCCCATCTATGCCCCACAACCAAACGAGCGCTACCGCCACATAGACCCCACCGTAGGCAGCATAGACGCGCCCTGCGGCGGTGGGGTGTAAACTTAATAGCCACACAAATAACGTGAGGCTAGCCGCGGCCGGTAAAAGTACCCAAATCGGTGCGGATTTTTTTAGCCACAAATAGGGCAAGTAACAACCCACGATTTCGGCAATCGCGGTGAGCAAAAACAGCCCGAATGTTTGTAGGTAGGTCAAACCACGACACTTCGAATGAGATATGCGGTGTAGCCCACATAGGCGGCTAACAATAGGCCGCCTTCCAATCGGTTGATACGACCTTGCCGCCCCCTGAATCCGTAGGCAAACACAAATAGGGCAAGTGTTAATCCTCCCATCACTAGCATGTCGCGGCTGAGTGTTTCGGGCTCCACCGCGAATGGGCTCACCATGGCCGCAATACCCACCACAGCGAGCGTGTTAAATAAGTTCGAACCGATAATATTACCGAGTGCAATGTCATGTTCGCCTTTGCGCGCGGCCACTACCGACGATGCTAACTCTGGAAGGGATGTGCCAATGGCTACAATGGTTAAACCAATCAACATATCGCTCACGCCAAACATTTGCGCTAGTTCCACCGCGCCCCACACTAACATACGCGAGCTCGCGATTAGTACCAGAAGCCCAATTACAAGCCATACGATGGCGTGCTTCAGAGGCATAGTGGCGGCACTCGCTTCGGCTTCGATTTCTAGCGCAAACGAATCAGATGGCTGATTCAACCCTGAGTAAATTGTCCAGCCCATGAGTCCAGCAAACACGATCAATAAAACACTCGCGTCGAAGCGCGTTAACAATAGATCAGCGAGCAGAATGACAGTCAGCAATGTTACCAATGTTAGTATTGGCAACTCTTTGCGCAGCACATCGGAGTGCACGACGATGGGGCTAATTAGTGCCGTTATACCCAATATTAAAGCGATGTTGGCGATGTTAGAGCCATAAGCATTACCCAGTGCAATCCCCGGGCTACCATCGAGCGCGGCCAAGAGCGACACGACCATCTCGGGGGCCGACGTACCAAAACCCACAATGACCATACCAATCAACAACGGCGGCATGCCAAAGTGGCGCGCCGTGATAGCAGCGCCCTCTACAAAGCGGTCAGCACTCCAAACGAGTAAAGCTAGTCCAACAATTAACGCTAAAATTGCCAAGCCCATGATTTGATCTTTGTTGTATGAACATAAGGTGTTAGAGAGGTGAACATCATAAGGCTTGCATAAAAAATTGCACATAAATGTGGTGAATTCGGAATCACTGTGAAAGGACTACATGCCTTCCTCTCTTGTCATTCCCGTGCAGGCGGGAATCCAACTGATTATGTTCGTTACAGT
>CAYGNS010000180.1:0-5790 GCA_964351295.1 uncultured Gammaproteobacteria bacterium | reverse complement strand
ACTGAAGATGGTATTGCGCGAAGGTAAAAAGCGCCAAATTCGACGCATGTGCGAACTAGTAGGATTGAACGTAGCGGGCTTAAAGCGCGTACGGGTAGGTCAACTTAAATTGGGCCAATTAGCGGAAGGCGAATGGCGATACATTACGCTTGAAGAGTTAGTGGGCTGACCGGTTTGTTGCAGTTTGTGCCCGATCAATCGGGTTGATTGGTGCACTCATCGATCATTTACGGCAGTAGTCCTGATTAGGTACAACATAAACTGCTCACACAGAGGGGCTTTGATCCCGTTGGCTTTACGCTAACAATAACCAAAGCCACCATGGAAGCTCAGTATGCTTTTAGATTTGGAAAAAAGTGGGAAACAAGGCGTCACACAAGGAAGAAAGGGCCCATATATGACCCTATGAATGGAGTGTGGCCCTGCGAACGGTGTGTTTAAGCCTTAGAGTTTACTAGGATACTATTGCGGGAAAGTCGCAGCGCTCGACTCTCCCATAAGCTTCACTTAAGGAGAGCAACTATGAGGACTAATTATTTTGTGGCTTATTTATGTATTTCAGCCGTAGTTTTCCACAGGATACTGTCCTTAGTCGGGGACTATGAGGAATACTACGATTCAAGTGGTGTTAGATCTGAAGCAGTACAACAGATTTTGTATGAAAGCGCAGAATCAATCCTAAAATCTGAAAATGAGATTAAGGAGTTGTATGCAAAGGTATTGAGTGACTGTTTACAAGGGACTGATGGTGATCCTATCCAGTGTGACACAACAAAAAGCAATTTCACCCAAAGACTAGATAACCTCGAAAAGAGCTTTGATCCCCGCGTAGTTCATAGCTCGATATCAAGAGAATTGGGGTGGAGAACCAGTTTTAAACGTGATACGGGGTTTTTGCTCTTGATCTATTTAGGGCTTGTTGTAGTTGGCTTGCAAATATGTTGGTACCTTCCCAGACAGAAGCATAAACCTAACGGATACTAAAAAGGACAGGCGCACAAAAGTGAATCAAGCTGGATTTGTCGGAGACTAAATAACTTGAGTGAATTTAGTCTATGAAGACACCACCTGAATAGGTAGGGTTGAAAGGGGACATATATAGACCCCTTGAATGAATCATCTAGGTCTATGGTTTTTTACCAGTTCTTCACTTACGCGCCTTGCGTAGAATGGTGAATCCTCGGCAATGTAATCGTGAATATGGCGAAGCTGGGTCTTGCCGTAAGCCGCCCACTTCACCATGTTTTAACTTCCTTGAGCACCTCCTCAGCTGGCTGGGTTTTGTCCTCGACTGAGTCTTGCTGGCCGCGTCGGATATTCTCGAGCACATAGAGCCGATACATGATTTCTTCGGTGTTGGCATCGTCTGGTAGTCGCTGGATGGCTTCTAGCGCTTCCTGTTTGGCGGTATAAAAGTGTTGCATGATGAAATCTCCTTAACTGGGTGGCAATGGTAGTGTTATCAGCCTGGACGAGTAATTGAAAATGATTCTTGAGCATGAAGGAGTCTTTTAGGTACTTAGAAGATAACTTTTGTATCCGTAAAAGTACACAGCTTAAATCTTAAGCAACGACGCCTTCCCGCCTTTTGCTTAAGTCGATGATAATGAACCGCTCGAGCTCATTGGCGCTATAAGTTGAATAAGCAATTTGTATAAAGCGAGAAAGTGGCACTGGTCGTTCGCTGTTAAAACTAAAAAGGACAGGCGCGGCTAAAGAGTAGTCGACAGAGAAAGGAGTCAGGTTGTCGTGGTTAAGTGAGTTTGTACTAAGGCCATGGAAAGACCGCTAAGACGCGAATTTAGTGGAGTGCTGTATCACGTTACGTCACGAGATGATCGGCGATGATTTTGTATTACACTATTCAACGGTGAGTAGTGAACGATGACCCCATGAAAGACAATCTTAATGGGTTTGTGGCCACAGCTGCGCTGTATGTAATACGCGCAGTATTCGCACCGCAGTGGCGCTTTCTTCGTACACGAGGATATAGTTTGACCAGACGACGAGTTCGCGTGTTCCTTCAACTCGTCCTTGACGGCCAATTTTGGGGAACGCAAGTAGGTTTTTAGCTTTTATCTCGATGTCATCTTTTACGCGCTGAGCAGCATCGGGGTTGTCGTCAGAAATGTAATCGACAATCCCTAACAGATCCAAACGCGCCAGTTCCAGCCATTCCAGTTCAGGCACGGCGTTTGCTGTCGATGATTGCTTGTGCTTCGTCCATTACATGTTGATGAGGAAGAGTAGGTCGCGGGTCAGCTAAGGCCTGTTTTACTTTGTCGTGGAACCAAGCGTCATGAGCTTCCGGGTCAGACGTTAGCCCAACGGGCAGTCCTCCCTCTTTGGATACGCGGGTTAGAAGGATGCGGACGGCATCTGATACCGTCAGCCCGAAACTGGCGAGCTTTTCCGCTGCATCCGCTTTCAGCTCTTCGTCCACACGAACGTGCAGCATTGAAGTACGAGCCATGATTGATCCTCCTAGTATAATGTTCGGCTCTATTATGTATCTCAAATGAGACACAATCAAGCGATGGGCTTTAACATAGGAGCTGCACCTACGTAGAAGTATAAAAACAGAGTACAGAAGATCTTAGGCGAGGACGCGTCCACCGGACCGTGCATCGAACAAGATGAAAGGGGTCATATATGCCCCCATTAAAGACCATAAACTCTACTGGTTTCCTCAGATGCTTATCCAGTTTTAAGGTTGATAACAATAATTAGCAAAGATTGCTATAATTTTGTTCTTATTATAAACCTAGGTGTAGAGGTCAAAATCATGAACGTATCCCTAACCCCCCAGCTAGAAGCCTTTATTAAACAGAAGGTTGCAAAAGGCATGTACAACTCGGTAAGCGAGGTTGTTCGCGAAGCTCTGCGGCTGTTGGAGGAGAGAGACGCAATGCAGGCGATGAGGCTGGAGGCTTTGCGGACAGACATCCACCAAGGTCTGGAATCATTGAACAAAGGAAACGGTAAGCCTTTGGATACGAAGACCATCAAAGCCAAGGGTCGGCGGCGACTGACTAGCGACGATTAGCAATGGCATTGCTGAATATTTCTCCCGAAGCCGAGCAAGACTTACTCGATATCTGGCTTTATATCGCCGAAGACAGTCCAGTTAACGCTGATCGCTTCCTAGACCGGTTAGAACAGAAGGCGCTGAAACTCGCCGAGTTTAAGGAAATTGGTGTCGATAGACCTGAACTCGCTCCTAACCTAAAGAGTTTTCCTGTTGATCGTTACATCTTGTTCTACCGTGCGAAAACTGGAGGGATCGAGTTGGTTCGCGTGTTGCACGGCTCAAGGGATATAAATCCGGTTCTCTGATCAACGTACTTAAGGGCTGAGGTAAAATACTGATATTGAGCTTGATCGCGAGTTCAAAAATCACGCTCCCTAATCGCCGTCAATCAGTCATAGCGACTGGAATTTTCTAAAACTCCCTACCACCACGCCCCACACTATAAGTTCGCTTGCGTCGTTTAGCTCAATATTGGGGTAGTTTTTATTCTCCGCTAATAGCTTTATAACTCCGCCCCGCTTATACAGCCGTTTAACGGTGAGTTGGCCGTCAATCGCGGCAATCACAATTTTGTTGTGGCTGGCCTCGATGCCGCGATCAACAATCAAGATGTCGTCGGGCAGTATGCCGATGTCCAACATAGACTCGCCTTCTACTTTTAACATGTAGGTAGAGTCGGGCCGCTCAATCAAGTATTGGTTGAGGTCCAAGGTGTCGTCAATGTGGTCTTCAGCCGATGAGGGTACGCCCGCGGCAATTTTTGATGAGTACAACGGAATGGCGTGATTGCTGCGGGCGGCTTTGAGTAATGCTGAAGCCTGCTGCGGTGCGTACTGTAACGTGGTTAGATACTGTTGCAGTAAAGGCACGCTGCTAACCGGCACGCGCAAAGGTTGGGTAGGTTCTTTAAATTGACCGCTACCGATGGGACGTCCAGCCCCCGGGCGAGCACCACCTCGTTGCGCCGTATTGGCGCTGGAGTCCTTTTCTTTGGCGGCGACGGGCTGCGTGTTCTTACGTGTACTCTTAGGCGTGTCTTTAGATCTGCCAACCGAATCGGTGGCAGTGCGTATAGTCGGTTTAGAGTTTGAGCCCATTTGAATATTGTACAAATATCAAATGGGCTCGTCTAGTATTTCTCTGTGCGTTAGTTCAATGCCCTTGCCGCCGAAGCGGCCGCTTTAAGGTGCTGAGCGGTCCAGCTCAAAGGTTGGTAGCCCAGCAACGTACGTCGCTTTTATTTTCGTTGCGAGAATCTCCGCATCGGGCACTTGCATGATGTCTTGATCAAACACTGTAAAGTCAGCTGCTTTACCCACTTCTAAACTACCGAGTTGCTCCTCTTGAAAAGCGGCATACGCGGCCCCTAAGGTAAAGCCATAAAGTGCTTGTTCGCGGGTTAGGGTTTGGTTTGGATACCAACCGTTCTCTGGCCATGACTCTTTGTCTTGTCGAGTTACAGCCGCGTAAAATCCCTCAAGAGGATGTGGTCGCTCTACCGGGAAGTCTGAACCTAGCGCCAAAGGCACGCCAAGATTGGCGAAGGTTTGCCAAGCGTAGGCACCTTTAATGCGTTGGGGGCCTACGCGATCTTCGGCCCAGTACATGTCGCTCGTCGCATGAGTTGGTTGTACAGACGCTATAACGCCCAGCCGCTTAAAGCGCTCAAAGTCACTTTTCTCAACAACTTGTGAGTGCTCATTACGGTGGCGACCAACATTGTTAGGACTACGCGTAGCCGCTTCAATGGCATCGAGCGTATTGCGATTACCGCGATCACCAATCGCGTGAATGTTTACTTGCAAGCCGCAATCCGCGGCGCGCTTGGCGTATTGTGTAAGCACCTCGGCTGGCTCAATTAGAATGCCAACATTGCCAGGATCATCCGAATACGGTTCCAGCATTGCGGCTCCGCGTGACCCTAAAGCACCGTCGCTGTATAACTTGACTGAGCGCGCCGTTAACATGGCTTGCGGATCGATTACGGCACCGTTATCGCACAGATAATCGAGCATGTCAGCACTGCCGTCGGCCATTGCGTAAACGCG
The DNA here is from genome assembly GCA_964351295.1 of uncultured Gammaproteobacteria bacterium. Lineage (GTDB taxonomy): Bacteria > Pseudomonadota > Gammaproteobacteria > Arenicellales > Arenicellaceae > Arenicella. Next base: position 711 of record CAYGNS010000180.1, on the reverse strand, counting down.
TACTTTGAGCTCATCGGCGGCCGCCATCTCTTGTAGGATTTGGAATACTTCCAGCGAAGTGCCCGCATCATGCATGCTAGTGAGGCCTACTTCCGAAATTAAAGCTTGCGCACGGCGCAATGCCTCGCGATTTTCTGCCGCGCTAGGCGCAGGAATTTGGCTTTCAATAAAGGCAATGGCTTTATCGATAAATACGCCGGTGGCTTCGCCTTTTACGCCGGTGGCTTCCTCTTTATTGGTGCGAATGATTTCGCCGCCGTCAGGTTGCCAGTCGCCGTTTAGGTCCCGTTCGGATGCCGCAAGCGCCGCGCTATTGCCCCAATGCGCGTGACCATCAACGCGTTCTAACCACACAGGTCGGTCAGGAAATGCCACGTCTAAATCGGCTTTATTAGGTAACGCTTTCTCAGGCCAATCATTTTGATCCCAGCCGCGCCCCAATAGCCATTGTCCCTCGGGCAAATCGGCTGCAAAGCTTTGCAAGCGGCTGATGATTTCCGCTTTTGACTTGGTCTCCATTAAGTCAGCGCGCATCAACCCGTAGCCTAAACCAATGAAATGGCCATGTGCATCAATCAAACCCGGCACGATGGTGGCATCGCCAAAATCGAGGGTGCTTGCCTGTGGGTAATCTTGCGCGAGTTGCGCAGGTGAACCGGTTGCTAAGATCTTGCCGGCAGAGACAGCAAACGCGCCAATGTTTGCTTGCTC
>CAYGNS010000179.1:0-5803 GCA_964351295.1 uncultured Gammaproteobacteria bacterium | reverse complement strand
ATACAGCCCTGTGGAGCCTTCAGGCCCTGCCCTGCGTATACGGCTGAGCATCTCGGTCGCTTCATCGCTTAAGCCAACCAAAGTTTGAATTTTCTTGGCTTCAGCGGAATTACCCACGCCCAGCAATATTTTATTGGCCGCCAGATTAACCATCGATTCGGTAAGATCGCCAATCTCCTGCGTTGCCAGTGAAGTAACCACCCGATATTTAGGCCCTTCGCGGATATCGCGAGATAACTGTTTAACCACCTGCGCCTGACCCGCAATACGATGCACCTCGTCGTAATTGAGGCTCTTGGTGGTTTCGCGCAAATGCTTAACACGCTGCAAATGGTATGCGCGAGTGACCTCTGGAAAGCGCTCTACATCAGCCGCGTCCACCTTGAGTCTGCCAGACAACACCTCCCGACCCAATAAATACATCACACAAGCCTGGCGCTTGCCTTCACTCGATATATCGTCTGCAGTCACTTTTTCTAAATCTAAGGCAATCACTCTAGCTTCGCCCACGTCGAATTGTGTAGGGCCCGCAAGCACTGGATAGCGATCGACAATTTCGCTCAAACTGCGAATAAAATAGGCCGGTGCGGTTTCTTGAGTTGTTACTTTTATGTCTTGAAAACTCGCCTGAATCTCGGCGCTGGCCGCAATCACGGCAAAGTCTTTTACCGTAGGCACAGCGTAGCGCTGGGCCAACGACGCCAAATGGAACAGCTCGCGATTAAACAATTCGTCAACAAGCTGCCACCAAGTAAGGGGCGACTGGCGCTGGTGCCCGAAGCCTGTTGAATCAAGCCAGTCGTCAATTGCTCGAACTTGATGCACTTGATAGCGTTTTGGCGATTGCGTATCGTGACTTCGATGATACGCGGTGCGAATCGCTTTAAGCACTAAACCTGCCATTCCTTCTTGCACATGCAATGTGTCATCGGCCAAGAGTAAACACATGAAGTTGACTAAGAACCCTTCTTTTGAGGCGGTAGGAAAGCGTACACCCAATGGGGTATCAAAGGGATTCACGGCGTAGTCTGTGGTGTTACTGAACCGGACATACAGTGCAAGATGTCGTTGCTCAAGCGGTAGGCTGTACTTCACTAGGTTTACAAAACCAGCCGATGACGGTCCTACGTCGAGCGTCATGATGTAAGGCAAGTGCGTTATGCCCTTCGCCGTCCATAGCGCCATATTGCGGGCTTGCTGCCAAAATGACTTGCCAAAGCGTTGTGGCGCAATAATGATTTCTCCCCAAGCCTTTTGCTTACTTGAAACAGGCTCATAGGGAATCACCTTACCGTCAATAGACCGCAATAACATGCCGCCACTCCGCCAATAAGCTGCAGGACGAAATAAGGGCAAAACCACTAATGCATCTCGCAATGGGGCGCAGGCTAGTTCGGCGGGCGTAGTACGCGTTACGGCGGGTAAGGTGGCCATGGATGTATACAGCGGGTCACCGGAAATGTGCTTGGTATCCATGCCGCCCCAACTTTGGATAGCTTTAGTAAGCTTCTCGACATTAGTAGCGAGTTGTTCCTGCAGCGCAAGGGCAGACTGTTTATTAGCCGATGACAGACACACCCACGTTTCAGCCACGATGCTTAAACCAACAATGGCGCCATCATCTTCGCGGTAACGACGCAAAAATGCCAATGCATGGTTGATGGCGCGATTATTGGTGCCACTCGTGTCGGTCCACGAAAATAGCTTAGCCAGCGTAGATTTAACCGCAAGTGCTGTGGCCGACAAACCATCGCTATTAAGCAGAATCCTAATACGATAGGGAACTTTAGTACGCTTTAAGTTGGCAAATAGCTCTTGGAAGTGGGTCGGCGATAAGCAGGGCCGAGTTACGATAACACCGCTGTGCAATCTGCCTCCATAGTTTACAACGCGACCATTATCAACGAGCTCCCCGGCGCCATTAGGAAACAATTGCTGCGCAAATGACGGCGGAAACAGATGTGACACTTCGCCACGGTTAACGTGGCGTTTGCGCGTAGGTCGATACGAGTGCGGCAATGAAGGCTCCCACTGATAGCTCGTGTTGTCAGGTTCGGTCATGAGCCGCAAATCACGCAACAAGCGACGACACGAAACTATTTCATTCACGATTCCTACGCTGTCGAGATCGTGGGTAAGCTGCTGCATTGTTGTGGCGTGTACGGCTTGCATTTGCGACGAGCCACCGCACAGAACAATACTGTGATCCGCAACGAGCCCAGCACTACTGCGAGCAGAGCTGCGCTTTTGCGCGGCGGATTTACGTTCGGTTCTACCTAGCGCACAGGTATCAACCCACACACACAAATACACTTTCTCGTAAGCGCAGTGTTTCATGAGTGTTGCAATTTTTGCTTTTAAAATAGGTTCCAGCCCCAGATTGAATCGTTGACTCGTCGCCAAATTAGGTGCGATGGCGTCTTCTAGTTGCTTACGTACTAACTCTGTTTCGCCCCCCATAAACACAAAATCTAAGGCTATTCCGCGCTGTGACATCAGCCCTTGCCAGCGCCGTTCTAAAGCGTCGATGGTGTTAGCAAACTGGACTTGCTGTGTCATTTGATACTGCCCGTGCAGCTCAATCGCGCCCACCAAACCGTGGCGACGAGTGATAAACGCCGCTTCATCATTAATACTTGCTAGATCTAAATAGGCCGACGGCCCGTTTGCTCCCAGCTCATTCAAGAGTGCTAACAATTCCGACACGTATCCGCCAATCCGCAACGTGAGCGATTGCGGTCTGGCTTGCCACACATCGGTCTGTGCCATCGGTGAATGTTGCGTCAACCAAGGTAGCTTAGTTGCAATCCACCGTTTAATACTTCGCATCGGTTTGCTCCTTCTGCTGTAGCCACTGCTTAAACCACTGGAAACGCTTGAACCAGTATTCAAATTGGCCGGGGCGCGCCCAGTGGCTTTGAGCAATAAGTTCGATGTAAGGCGTATTGTGCGCACTTCTAATGGGAACGTAGCGCATGGTCTGCGCTACACGCTGCAATGCTTGCGAGCGCCACTCAGGTGCCGGAAGAGCACGCAGTTGAGCGACTAACTCCATCAGGTATTCGGGTCGCCAACCCATTATTTGTAGTTGTTGCCACCGCTCTACTCCGACCCGATTTAGTGTAGTAAGAAAGGCCTGCGCAGATTTTACGCAATGAGTTTTCGCGATGTGGTTCACCCTGCTATTGTCGGTGTTAGAGCACTGCGCAAGAGTGCTTGCTGGATTAGCCGCAGAGGCCGATAAAATGGAATAGGCCATTACCGTCAGATGAATCAAACTGGCCTGATCGAGTTCTGGCAAGAGATAAATAAGTCCATCTTGTACCCGCTCTTCATGGAGGCGCATGGTCTGTGCGCAAAAAGCACAAACCGTACTCGTTTGGCTCCTAGTACCAGTAGGTTCTAGGTACGACCAATTGCTAAAGAAAGGCGTCTGCGTACCACTTGGCGAACTCAGTGCACAATAATCGCACCCTGTGTTGTTGGACGGACCTTTGACCAGTGTGTTCGGCACACCAAACACATGGGCGGCAAAGTAGTGGGGGTGGAGCGACACGCAGATTAACCAAGCTTAAAAGAGACGTGGCAACTAATACTTAGTTATCCAAAAACGGCACATCCGTCCCCTCACCAAAGATCTGACTAACATTAGTTTTTACCACAACCCTCCATACGATCAGGAGCGCACCCACTACGATTAAGATGATCGAGCCCATCACCCCTCTTTGTTGCTTTTTGGTTTCGCTCGTCAGCCCCACCCAACCGAAAATAGCCATACCCGAACCAATCAACACGGCCAGCATATTCAGCACCTGCGAACCGCTCTGGCCCATTTCTGTAATGTTATCGAATGCCCCCTTCCACGTTGTGGTTTGTGCAACAGATGGACTCACCCACAGCATTAAGCTCAGCAGCCACACTAGGGGAGTCGCCAATTTGGCTGCCACCGTCTTAAGACAAAAGCGACAAGCGTCGATACAACGGCTAAACATGGGGAACCCGCTGCGAACGTGCGCGCTTGTAGTTGGCGCCATGTGGTCGCCTTGCTGAGATTGCCTATCCATGCTTGCTCCTTGATCTTTCCGTGATCAGTTAAAGTTCTATAATTTGGTTTAGCTGGGAATAAACAGCTTTATATTGTCAGCCAGTTCAACACTAAACTGCGCCACAGTGGCGGCCGTGACACGCAACACGAGGTCTAGGTTAACCGCCATGGTACCAGCCACAATGAAGACCAACGCACGCGCAATTCCTTCGTTCGGGTTCGCTCCGCGCAACATCATCCAACCACGTAAAAACGCAAAAACCCCCACCGTTGCCACCACGGCGTAGACCACCCCTAACATATAGCGACTTTGCTCATTGAGACTCGAGTTAGGCAACAGGCTGTAATCCAGCACTTGCCGCGACTCTTCGCTAAATAGGGTGATAGAGCTCACATCGAGTAATGTAGCGGCAATCATTAATAGTGAACCCGCTAATAGATGACGCAAATAAACACTGGTGGGTCTAGGATTAGTGCCTCCACCATTAGCACTGCGGGCGAGGCCAACTAATCCGATGAGTAGCAAGGCAATACCGGCCCAGTTCGCCACGCCCACAAACACGACTAGAAGCGAATTAAGCGTATCGACAACCGTATTAAAAAGATCTTGCATAAACAATGCTCGCTATTAGAGCCTATTTAATTCGCATTACGGGTAGGACGGCGTGAAGCTCTGCTGAAGCTAGACTGTCCGCATCTGGACCGAGTAATACCGAACGCGAACATTGCCGAAAGTGCCCGCGGCTTATGTACTGATTGGTATGCGAATACACGCGCGAGCCGCGCACCGCAACAATTACCCCAAAACCCGCAATAGCATCGCCAATTTTATAGCTGGATCGAGTGCAATCCATTGCCACAAAATTAAGATAGTCGCCTACGATGCTATGAAGAACGACTGCGCTGTAGGCGTGTTCTACCGCGCCCACCCTAAGAAGATCGCTTTCTACTATGTCTGAATTGGAGTGAGATGGCTGGGCGGTGCCCGAGGAGGCGTTCGAGTGCGGTTTTGGTGGGTTTGTGGTGTCGAGCACGTAGACACTATCGTTCACACCAGAGAGACCAGTCGCCGCCGCTTTGAAGGGTAAATCAAGCCTATCGCCGCGCGGACCTAAAGCCGCACTCGCAGCCGCCTTTTGAGCAGACTGCTCAGCGAGTACTTGCTCCAATAGCTGCAATTGTGAATTGAGTTGAGTTTGAATAGCAGTTACCTGCTGTGTTAAATCAGTTGTACTCAAGGCTTCTGTAGAAGTGCTCCCGGCTGCAGTAGGACGCAATTCAGCAACGGTAATACCCTCTAAAAACGCCACCTCCGACGCTTCCAACTCAGCAGGGATGTCTGGTTGTTCATCACCTGCAGTCGCGCGCACCGCGTTTAACGAGGTGGATTGTTTTTGGGTCTGCGCTCGCGGGCCCATGTACGCATCGAGCGAGCCTGGGTCTTGTTGCCAACTAGACTGTACGACTGGCGTAGTCAGAAATGTGGGCAGCACAAAGAATGCCAGTCCCATAACAAACACTAATATCGGACCATAACGCGACCAGCGAAAACCTGAACCAATGCGCCATTCATCTGATTCGCTAGTCTCCTGTGGTTGGGTCGTATGATCTACGCTTTGCCCATCTGCATTACCGGTAGGCTTTGCCTCTGACGATCTATCACCAGGAATGTCCCAATCCGACCGATCACGCTCAAACTCTCTAAATGGTTCGGCTGTGCTCAACTCAATTTCCCATTCGTCAAACAATGCGTCGTCA